>JANOEV010000249.1:0-3728 GCA_031413695.1 Burkholderiales bacterium | reverse complement strand
ATTTTTTTATGGCGCACGGGAATTCTCAATGGCGTCGCTGCCTATAAAGCGTTACGGCGAATCGTGCGCCTAGATACAAAAAGACGCTGGCACCATTCCCTTGGGAACCGGCGCTTCTGACCCAAAGCGGTCCTACGATTTTCCCGAAAGCGGCGGTTTAACGCCTTAGGTAAGGGGCCGCTCGCTTTTGCGCGGTCCCAGTCAGCGCAGATAACGACTTGACTGAAAAGTTAGAAATGAGTTTTGCTACAAGCGGATATGTTGCCATAGTAGAACAGCAGCAACTATTGCGCACAAGATTGTGATGCATGAAAGAAGAGCCCATAACCGCGTGGAGGCCCCAGGAATAAGGACGCTCCGTTCAGGTTCTTTGGGGTTGTAATAAACAATTACTTCGGACCCGGCCGGATGTTGCTCGAGTGCTCTCAGTTCCATTTCATGTGATGAAAGCATTGCAACTGTTGGCGACAGGAAGCGTTTACCATTCACGACATATTCATACGTGAATTGGAGGGGCGTGCCATCAGGGGCTTTCAATTCGCCGGGAACTATTACGCGGCCGTTAACCGCAGGCCATTTGTGGCTCGACAAGGCCATTCGAAGTGTCGCTGCGGCCGCCAAGGCGATGGCACCAAGTAATCCCGCGATCCATAGCATCATGTCTAACTCAAACACGTGGGGTTGGAGTCAAGTTGTTTTCTCGTTCGATTAAGCGGATCAAACTATGTAATCAGAAAATAAGCGCGTACCGCCGCTTCTGGCCGGCAACGGCTCGCACCAGAACCCTGCCTTTTGATCGGCGGCAGATTGCTGTTATTGTTTTTCATTTTCTGGACGCCTCTTGCTGCGCGTCCAACTTCATTGTTTTAATCAAGTCTTCCGTCGCGCCCGTTTGCCACGTCGGGAGACCAAGCCGCTTACCCTCTGCTATCTTTATCTCCATGAACTTTACCGCCGCTTCAATCGCCGCCTCTGACTCAGGCTCCTCGCACCTACTAAATCCATAAACATACTTCGGATCTTTCGGATCTTGCTTCTTCAGGTAAATATGCCGGTCGGTATACGCCTCGCGCGTCTGCTTTCTATAGACGTCCGGCGGCACCTGTGTGCCCCTGTAGTCGTAGAAGCCGGTCTTGATCGCGAGAACCCTTGACGGGCTGTTGCCATCGCGCTTCTCGACTGGAAAGCTAAATCGACCGTCCTTGCCCGTGAACATGCCCTTGGTCTTCACGCAGCGCCGTGCAGTCGCGGCAAGGCCGCTACGCACAATTTCATAAACGGCGATTGCAAACGCGCCTTCAATTGGTTCCTTGGTGTCGTCGTCGAACACCGTGCCGGTAAACGGAAAGTCGGCGGGTTGATTCCTCGGGCCGTCACAAGATGCCGCAGTGGCAAGCATTAGGACAAGCAGACCGAGACCAAGTCTTCGGCTGATGCGGTGCAGGATGGTTTTCACGAAGCGCCAAGGGTTCAGAGTCAGCTTGTTTTTCATTTGATTCGCCGCATCAATATATGAAATCAGATGGCCGTCGGGAACAGCGGCTTTTGGCCGTCTTTCACGCCACAAATTTATCGTAAATACAATTTACACATTAAAAACAATGACTTGTTTGAGGGAAGGTTTACTTTTAGTCAAATAAACTTGACAAAGAATTGCATGGTTAGTAAAGTTAACTTTACATTTTATCAAGGAAGGTTAACTATGAAAACAATGAAGTCAGAAAATTACGCACAACGGAATTGCAAGAATACCCGGTCAGTTTTGCTTTGGTCATTTCTATGGGGTTTCTCATTATTGGTAGCCGTTTTTGCGCTTAAGTTTTGGTGGCCACAAAGTATCGCCATGCTGTCGATATTGATATTGGTGCATTTAAGTTGCGCGCTGGGTGCCTTGAAAGCGCATCAAGTGTGGTTAAAGGGGCTGGATGAATTACAGCAACAAATTCAGCTGCATTCAATGGCGTTTACGTTGGGACTTACATGGATTGCCATTACGTTTTTGATGTTACTCAGCAGCACCGGCATCTTTGAAATTGGGCAGTTCCACCTGCCGATTTTAGCCGTCGTGATGGCCGTTGTTGGGGCAGTCGGCAATCTTGTTGGTATGCGAAAAGCATCATGAAAAGCAAACTCAAGGTACTGCGGGCTGAGCGCGATTGGACGCAAGCGGATCTGGCTGCTCAGCTGGATGTTTCTCGCCAAACAATAAATGCAATAGAAAAAGGCAAATATGACCCCAGCTTGTCGTTGGCGTTTAAAGTTGCCAAGTTATTTAGTTTAAAAATAGAAGATATTTTTGAGAACTAAAGCGCACGGCAGCCGCCAGAAGCGCTACTTCTTCGGCGCTACTGACGCCGCCGCGAGTTTCAAATAGTCATGAATGCCGGTGTCACCCATTTTCCGGGCATCGGCGAGTTCACCACCGCGGGTGGCAAACATGACTTCATTCTTGGGTGAAACAATCGCGATGGCGGGAATGCCTTTTTTGAGTGGCACGCCATAACCATCGGCGATGTCGACGTTCTTGTTCATGCGGCCCACATCGACTTTGACCACGCGAAAGTCCTTGGCGATCAACGGCGCGCTGGCGCCGGTCTTCATGGCGATATCGAGCACCTTGCAGTCGCCGCACCAGTTGGCACCAAACACCACCAGCACCGGCACTTTTGCCTGAGCCGCCTGCACCAGTGCCTGCTGGATGTCGAGCTTGGCATCGGCGGCTTCGTTGTAGGGGCCTTCAGCCGCCGTGGCGACGGCGGCAAACATAAGCAGCGGGATGGCGTAGCGCAGTTTCATATTGAACAACCCTTATTCGATGGTCAGCAAAATCTCATTGCGCCGGAACGGCGGTGGGGTGAGTGGGGGATTGTAGCGCGCAAGTTGGGCGATGCCGATGGGTTTGAGCTTGTTACTGGCGACCCACGCGTTGAGTGCGGCGATTTTTTCGGCGACCTTGGTTTCACCGGAGAAGCCGGAAAATTTGTTGACCGCAACGCGTTGTGGCGCAATTTCACGCAGCGTAACGGCCGGGTTTTTCGGGGTCGGCAGCGTCTCCATGGTGTATTTTGATGGCATCACAAAGTGCATACGCCAACGGTTTGACCCAGTGCCAGGCGTCATCGTCACCGGTGCGGTCATGGCGATTTTTTCGCTTTCACGCTCCATGGTGACAGGCGTGGTCATGGCAATCTTTTCGCTGGTTGATTTGCCTTTGGTGATGTTGGCGCCAAAAATATAACCGGCGATGGCGCGAAAGCCGTCGCCGCTTGCGTCGTCAAGCGAGCCCGACACCATGGTTTCGGCGACAATCATCGGCCGGTATTCACGAATTTCAAAGTCACCATCTTGTTTGATCACGTTGAACGCGGGTTCTTCGATGTTGATGAAGGCGTCAACGGTCGCGCAACCGGAGAGAATGGCAGCCGCGAGCAGGGCGGTGGTTGATTTACGTTTCATTTGAAATCCAAAAGAGCCAAACAAGTAAGAGTGCGGCGATGACAGATCGTTCAAAATACACCGGCGCCGTGCCATGTCGTTCTGCGACGCGACGATACCGCCTTACCTAACTAGTTCCGAAACGCAGGCGCGCGTTTATCCATATTTGCCATCATCGCCTCCTGCAAATCGGACGACATCAGCATGGCCGCGTTCCAGGTGGCGACGTAGTTGAGGCCGTCGGCAACCGAATGGTCGCGTGCGTAGTTGAGCATTTCTTTGATGCCACGAAT
>JANOEV010000248.1:0-2788 GCA_031413695.1 Burkholderiales bacterium | reverse complement strand
AGCCCCCCGCGCCGGCGGATTCACGCCGCATATCGAGCCAGGTTCCGATCACAACGCCGACGATCGCGGCGGCGATCAAGCCCAGCTTCATTGGCATCGCTGCGGTAAAAAATGCCGCGGTCGCCGCCCCGGCCGCTGTCCACCAATGGGCGCGGGAATTCAGCGCGGGAAACACCAGCGCCAGAAACACTAATGGAATGGCAAAGTCGAGTGACCATTGCCTGGGCAACAACGTGCCGGCAAAAATGCCGATGGCGACCATCACATTCCAACTCAGCCATGTCAAAAAAGCCGCCGCGCTGTAATACGCACCGATCCTTTCCACCGGGTCAGCCGGCTTGAAACGTGTGGTCAGCAATGCAAATAAATGATCCGTCAGTCCATAGGCAAACAGCCACTTTTTAAACCCCGGCAAATCACGAAAATACGGCGCAATGGCGGCCGAATACATGACAAATCGCAAATTCACCACCAGCACGGTTGCGACCACAATCAACAGCGGTGCGTTTTGAACCATCAAGGCAATCGCCGCCAACTGTGAGGCACCGGCAAAAACAATCACCGACATCGCCAACGCCAACCACGGATCCATGCCGGCTGCAGTCGACGCGGTGCCGACGATCAGCCCGAATGGCATCAGACCCAATACGGACGGTGCAGCGTCTTTAAGTCCCTGGCGAAAGGCTTGCCGGGTGGCATTTTGCTCTCCGGATAGTTGGGAATGTTTGGTGGTCACAAAGTGGGCTTCACGGCATCGAAGCGCTATTTTAGGTGATGCGGCATCACATGCCGTCGCGAAAACATTTTTATTCCCATCGCCACGCCCAACACCAAAATCGGCGGGTGTTTCCCGTGCGAAAATGCCACTGACCCAGCATTGACACTTCAACCCCGCCTCTGAAAGCATGCATGATTCTTTATGCCACCACCATTTTTGTCTCGGCATTTTTGCTGTTTCTTGTCCAACCGGTAATCGCCAAGCAAATACTTCCCTGGTTTGGCGGCACGGCCGCGGTTTGGACCACCTGTCTGGTGTTTTTCCAAAGCGCGCTATTGCTCGGCTACTTTTATTCCGATTGGACCACCCGGCGGTTCAGGCCAAAAACACAAGCGATGGTGCATATCGGATTGATCGTGATTGCGTTGCTGTTGCTGCCGATCATTCCAACCTCGGCGTTGAAGCCCACCGGTGAGGAGGAGCCGACGCTGCGCATCATTCTGTTGTTGACCGCCACGATCGGATTGCCCTATTTTTTGTTATCGACGACCAGCCCGCTGATACAGGCGTGGTTTTCGCGCAGCTATCCGGGCGAGAGTCCTTACCGTTTGTTTGCGTTATCCAACCTGGCGTCGATGATTGCGCTGCTGGGCTACCCGTTTCTGTTTGAACCAAATATTGCCACCCGTGACCAGGCGATTGGTTGGTCGGTTGGTTTCGGCACCTTTGCGGTGCTCATTACAGGCGCCGCCTGGTATGCATTGCAGTCTCAAAAAGAAGTGGCCGGTGTGGCGGCAGCCTTTGAGGCCGACGCAGTTGTCCCGACGTGGTCGCAAAAGAGCACATGGATTGTGCTCTCCGGGCTGGGCTCAATATTGCTGCTGGCCATTTCCAATCACCTGACCCAGAATATTTCTTCCATCCCGCTGTTGTGGGTGGTTCCGCTGGCACTTTATTTGTTGACCTTTATTCTGACCTTCGATGTCCGCGCCGGCAGCTCCCCCTGGTATCAGCGCACGTTGGCCATACCGGTGTTGGCGGCGGTATTGGTTGCGATGGCATGGACGCTCGCCGACAACTCGCTGCATTTCGAATTGAAGTGGCAGATTGGCATTTTTTCCGCAGGGCTGTTTATCGCCTGCATGTTTTGCCATGGTGAATTGGTTGAACGCAAACCCCATCCAAAATATTTGACGCAGTTTTATCTGATGATCTCGATTGGCGGCGCTTGTGGGGCCGCGCTGGTCGGCATTGTCGCGCCGTTAACCCTGCCGGCATTTTTCGAAATGGAGTTTGCGCTCGTTGCCGTCGCGGCGGTCGCCACCTATTTGGTGTGGGGCATGTTTCCGACGGAAAATCGACAGTGGCCGTTTTTTGTTTCAATCGGCGTCGGCAGCCTCGTCACCCTATTTACCCTTGGCGCAACCGTCTTCACCATTCAGCATTACAGCGACGACGTGATCTTTATGACCCGCAACTTTTACGGTACCTTGCGCGTCAAACAATACAACCCGCCGAGCGTTGAATACCGGCGTCGTTCGCTCATTCACGGTGCGATTTTGCACGGTGATCAATACATGGATCCACCCTATAACCGCGCCGCCACGACCTATTACAAAACAAAATCCGGCATCGGCCTGACGCTGCTCGCCAAGGAGCAAATGAACCCCAACGGCAAACGGCGGGTTGGCTTGATTGGATTGGGTGCCGGTACGCTGGCCGCCTACGGCAACAAAGGGGATTTGTTTCGTTTTTACGAAATCAATCAGGCGGTGGTGGACATCGCCAGGCGCGATTTTCGGTTCCTGAGCGATACCGATGCCACCATCGAAATCGGACTGGGCGACGCACGCTTGAATCTTGAGCGGGAGGCGCCACAGAATTTTGATGTGCTTGCCATTGATGCATTTTCGTCAGACTCGATTCCGGTACATTTGATCACCCTGGAAGCGCTGGACATTTACGCCAAACACATGAAACCGGATGGCGTGATTGCCTTTCACGTTTCAAATCGATTTTTAAACCTGAAACCGGTGGTGCAAATGCTCGCCGAGAAACGCGGCTTTGACG
>JANOEV010000247.1:0-8660 GCA_031413695.1 Burkholderiales bacterium | reverse complement strand
CCGGGGAACTGCAAATGGCAAAAGATATCAACTACACGCTGCTGGTCAATGGTCAATCCAAGCGCATGAATACCGACCTGAAACGACTGCAATTTGACGCCTCGGAATACATGAATGGCGACAACGTGCTGACGATTCGCTGTCCGCAGTTTGGCGGCACCGGCGCGCAATCGGCAATGCTCAGCTACAACAAAGACACAAAGGCGTGGGTGAAGTCGAAGTAGACGGGCAGGTAACGACGTCGGTGTGCGACGGGATCACCACGCTAACGCGCGTGACATCGATTGTGCGGAGCCGGTGCCGCGGCTAATGTTAGCGAGAAAACGTTAGCGGAAAAACGCCTCGACCGTGCCGGACAACTTGATCAGCAACGGGTTGCCTTTGCGGTCGACCGCCTTGCCGGCGGGCACCTTCACCCAACCCTCGCTGATGCAGTATTCCTCAACATCAAACCGCTCGCGGCCATTGACCCGAATACCGACATTTTGCTCAAACAGTGCCGCGACGTGAAACGGGCTGCGCGGATCGGCGGACAGGCGGTCGGGGAGTGGAGGCGGCGCGGCTGGAGTTGGTTCGGTTGCGTCGGTCATGATGATTTTTTCTTGCGGAGATGGGTGGGTCGATCAGGCGAGGCGCTAGTTTAACGCGGCTCGGGGTTCCTCAAGAAACCGCGTGCGTCGTGAGGATGGCGTGGGTGTCGTCAGGCATGTTGCTGCGTCAATTGGCCCAGCTACGCTCCGCCAGCCTTTGGCTCGTCTGGCAAGTCACGACGGGCGCGTCGCGTATGAATGATCTGCACAACGTAACCCAATAACAAAGGTACTAGCGTCACATACGCGAAGAAGGTCAGCAAAATCACAATGCCATAAGCTGTGTCATTCGCGGACTGTTGGCTTGGCTCGTTGCCCGCCATGATATTGAACACCACATGTTCAAGATTCAGCGCGGCCAGCGCACCAACGATGATCGCGAGTGGCAGCAGCGTAGCGACAACAATCGAAAATCCGGAAAGGCGCGCCCCGCGTTTTAAGAAAAGTACCAAGAGCGCAACGCGCCATGACGCCACAATCGCAAGAAACCACCCGTTCACGGCTTTCGCCTGAGCCAGTGGCATCCAAAGCTCAACGGGAATCGCATAGAGCCAAGCGGGTAATGACGTCAGCGTTAAGAACAACAGGACATCCCGGTAGCGCCAGCGCGCGGGACGTAATGGCCAAATGATGAGCCACAACACGGCGGCCAGGACAAACACATACGCCACCGAACCCAGGCCTGCGGTCTGCCACCATAACGCCTTTGGGTTATCCCAATACCGCCCGATGCCTGCGACCCATGTCACAACAAGACCATAGATGAGGTACGCAGCGTAATGGTTGCGGAGATCTGGCTTGAACGTCCTGAAGGCGAGAAGTTGAAACTGATCGCGAAGGATGCGGGCCAATATATTCATCGCGGTGACACTCGCTTATGGACTTGCGGTTTCGTTGAGAATTGCTTGCCATTGGCCGTCGATACTCGCATTCGAGAAATACAATCAACCGGGGCCAGTTTGATTTTAAGGGGAAAATTTAGAGATGAAAGTCGTTTATTGGCGGGTGTTTTGAGCCAAAAGTGGCTGGAAGTAGCCGTGGATGGTTGAGTTTGAAATTACATCGACCCTCGCCCATTTGATTTCCCTACACCGCTAGCTCCAATGGTAAGTCAGAAATATCTTTCAATCGGCGGCCGTCAATAAGCTCATTCAATGTTGAAAGAGCATCCTCATAGTCGCAGGCTTTTACAGCGGCGAGCAATTCAGCAAGCGCAATGTGATAGACGCAATTCAAGTCACCGGTGCCCAAGCAAAGTGATGCCAGGCGGCTGGGAAGCGGCTCTGCCGTCACCGAAACAACGTGGGGCAAATGTCCTTTTCTATTGCGAATCAGGTTAAGCGCTTCGGCTCGGACGTTCTGAACTCTGTCCGAGCGAATAGTCCATTTACAGCTGATGCTTGCATGGAGCAATGCTGTCCCGCCATTGCACTTACGCAATACTGCATAGTTTGCTGAGTTCGCGTCGACAACCATTCCTGCGGAATTAATCGTCGCATCAGATTCTGGTGCGCGACTGATTACGATGTCAGGCTTGATGATGTAGTCACCACCAAGCGCAGCGCGCAATTCAGGGTTTTCGCGCAGAACCTTTTCGACGGCAAGCAAATGTGCGTACTGCTCAAACTGAGCAATCGACTTTCCAGCTTCTATCATCCATTTGCCGGGTCGAATCGGCGCCAGGAGTGGAAATGTCGCCTTCACAAACGCGAGGCAATGGCGTTCAAAAGTACTACCAAGCGATTGGGCCGCTGGCCTCACGCTAACTTTTTTCGCGCCAAGCGCCGCAGCAAGGTGTTTTGAGATATTTACGCTGGTCGTGTTGTCTTTATCTGCAATCGTCGGCATGCCCGTCGAGGCGACAATAACTAACGTATCGGAGATCAGGTCACGGTGAAGCTGCGTACGCGCCGCCGTTATCGCCGCTGGTTTTGCGCGTGATTTTTTTGGCACGTTTCTCAAGCCGCGACCGCAAATAATTTCCGCATCATCAGACACTGCGCTATTTGCTCGCCGACGGCGCGTGCGACCGGCGGCGGGAACGCATTGCCAATCTGCCGGTACGACGCGGTCTTCTTGCCTGCGAATTGCCAATCATCCGGAAAGCCTTGAATGCGTGCAGCCATGCGAACAGTCAAACGTGGCATACCAACAAAATCGCCTGCAGGTACGTCATTTGCGATGCCCATTCCGTCTACCCCCAACGCGGCCCATGCTTTTTTCGCCCGCGTCGGCCCGAGGTCTGGACCGCCGTGTTTTTTCGACCCACCCACAAGTGTCGGCGCAATTTGATTGGCGCGCTCCGCCCATGCATCGGCGCCTGGCCAACCTCCAACCGCCATCAGGTCATGTAAGATCTCGCCGACCGTTGGTGCTTTTCGTTTCATTGGTTCGGGCCATGCAAATTCGCCCGCAAGGTCTTTGCGAATCGCCACAAACACAACACGCGGCCGTAACTGCGGCACGCCAAAATCAGAGGCGTTCAATAAACGCCAATCCGTTGCATAACCCATCTTGCCTATTTCGCCGCCGATATAACGGCGATAGTCTTCAAACACGGCGTCCATTAAGCCGCGCACATTTTCCAGCATCACTGCTCTTGGCCGAATTTCATCAACCAAACGAATGGCCTCTGGGAACAAATTGCGCTCATCTTCCGCGCCGAGTTGTTTGCCCGCCTTAGAGAATGGAGGACACGGTACGCCTCCCGCAAGCAGGTCGGCCCCCGCATATGGCAACCCGCTGAAATGTTCAACCCCTCCATTTATTACATTCCAATTGGGTCGATTCAAGCGCAGCGTCGCACAAAAGTCTTTCTCGATTTCCACGAGGGCGCGATGCGTAAATCCCGTCTGATCAAGGCCAAGCGCTTGCCCGCCGGCACCAGCGCAGATTTCAACAGACGTGAGTGAATTGGGTCTTTTCATGGGCGGGAAATAGATCAGAGTCGTTGGTAATGCTTATAATATACTGTATATCGGTACAGTTATCTATTGCACAATTCAAATTGGTAAGTCGTTTATGGGCGGGCGTTTTGAGTGAAAAATGGCTGGAAGTAGCGGTGAATGGTCGAGTTTGAAACTAATCGGTCCTTACGCCTTTAGTCCAATTAATATGGCACAGCCCCTTTTGCGCTTCAATTCAGATCTAGTTCTTCACGCCGATAGATACAACAAGAAATTTGAGCAAGTAGGCGTAGGAAATTGCCATCAATAGCAACTTGCCCCAGAAGAAAAATAGTGTTGGCCAGTTGAGCCACACTGGTGCCGTAAGAACGTCGCCCTCCTTTACACCGCGCTTTTCGTTCGATCTCCAAAACCAACCCCAAGCTAGAGACGCCCATACGTAGTGAAGGAGGTCTGCAGCTAAGCTAGCAACAATAAACATGCCCGCCCAACGAAGGTCTTCTGCCAACAAATACGTCCCAGTCCGTTCGACTTTAAAAATCCAAATGACGGCGATCCCCGCGTATCCCAACTTGCGACACACTTCGCTTGCAGCTGCTGAGAAACTGTAATAGTCGTCTCGAAAGTCTTTAAGCGTACTCACTTACTAGCGATCCTGGGTCCTGTACCGCCAGTTCCATTTGGCTTCTTTGCCGCACGTTTCTTTTTCGGGAGTGGCTTTCTTCTAGCAGCAGGCTTCTTTGCTGCGGGCTTCTTCTTTGCTGCGGGTTTCTTCTTGGCTGCGGGCTTCTTCTTTGCTGCGGGCTTCTTCTTTGCTGCGGGCTTCTTCTTCGCTGCGGACCTCTTTGCTGCAGGTTTTTTCTTTGCGGTAGCCATTTCTTTTGCTCCTCAAATAGATAGCTAAGTTGCCCAGTTCACTCCCAATTCAGCGCCCCACCCGTCTGATACTCGATCACGCGTGTCTCAAAGAAATTCTTTTCTTTCTTCAAGTCAATCAGCTCCGACATCCACGGAAACGGGTTGGTTGCGCCGGGATAAAGCACATCCAGCCCAATCTGCTGCGCACGGCGATTCGCCACAAAGCGCAAATATTCTTTGAACATCGGCGCATTCAAGCCCAGCACGCCGCGTGGCATGGTGTCTTCAGCGTAGGCGTATTCGAGTTCGACGCCTTTGCGGAAAATGGCTTCGATTTCCGCTTTGAATTCATTGGTCCAGAGTTGCGGGTTTTCGAGTTTGACGGTGTTGACCAGATCAATGCCGAAGCTGCAGTGCATGGATTCATCACGCAGGATGTATTGATACTGTTCGGCGGCACCGGTCATTTTGTTTTGACGGCCGAGCGAGAGGATCTGCACAAAGCCGACGTAGAAGAACAGACCTTCCATGATGCAGCTGAACACGATCAGCGATTTCAACAACGCCTGATCGTTTTCAAATGTGCCGGTCTTGAAATTGGGATCGGACAAGATATCGATAAACGGAATCAGGAACCGGTCTTTATCGCGGATGCATTTGATTTCGTTGTAGGCGTTAAAAATCTCCGCTTCATCGAGGCCGAGTGACTCGGTGATGTACTGGTAGGCGTGGGTATGAATCGCTTCTTCAAACGCCTGGCGCAGCAAATACTGACGGCACTCTGGTGCGGTGATGTGGCGGTAGGTGCCGAGCACAATGTTGTTGGCGGCGAGCGAATCGGCGGTGACAAAGAACCCAAGGTTACGCTTGACAATCAGTCGCTCGTCGTCGGTCAGCCCTTCCGGATTTTTCCAGGTGGCGATGTCGCGCGTCATGTTCACTTCTTGCGGCATCCAGTGATTGGCGCAACCGGAGAGGTATTTATCCCACGCCCATTTGTATTTGAACGGGACCAGTTGATTGACGTCGGATTTGCCGTTGATGACGCGTTTTTCTTCGGCGCGCACACGGGCGAACCGGGCGTCGATGGCAGGGTCGATGTCGTTGCTTGGGGGCGCATTCGGCTTGTCGTCGAGCATCGGCCTTGCGGCGTCGGCAAAAGCACCGTTGGCGGCACTTGTCTGCACTTCCTGCAGGCGTGGCATTACGCGGGCGGGTGGCATCGGCGGTGCAGGGATGGCGGAAGGGGTATCGTCCCAAGTCAGTGACATGTGTGGCTCCGGTTTTTCTTGTTGCGTTCGGTTATGTGTGTTTTGTTTTGAAGAATTTCGCCCCCTCAACCTGCGCAAACGAGGGGGCGATTTTTGTTGCCTGCAGCTATTTTCTTGAGGCTCAGTGTTTGTGGAACAGGCCCGGCATTTGCAGCATTTCGGTATCCATCAGACTCGTGACGTTTTCGAGCACAAGCGCATCATCACAGCATTGTGTTTGTGCGATCGACTCAAGGCAGTCATCTTTCTCACGATAACCTTCACCCGAATCGGCGACCTTTTTTCCTTCATCGTTGGAAAGTTGCCAGCGCCACTCGAATCGTGCATCTTGAAAGATATGAAATTGCATCGTTGATCCTCTCTCGTTGGTGTTTGCTGCGGGTGGTGAAAAGAAAGTTATGTCTTCAATCGGCTGCCGCCCGCCGATAGCTTGGCGGGCACCCAGTCGTTATTGGCAAGCCTCGCATTCCGGGTTATCGATGGAGCAAAACTTGGCACCTTCGGCCGCACCGTCGCCGGCACCGCCTGCACTGCCGACGTTGGCACTCATTGCGGATGCGCCCTGCGTAAAGCCACCGCCGATGGCAACCGCATTCAGTTCGCCGCCACGACCGGTTGATTTCTCCGCCGAGGTCGCTGCCATGGTGCGCAGGTAGTAGGTGGTCTTGAGGCCGCGAATCCACGCCAGCTTATAGGTGTCGTCGAGTTTTTTGCCCGATGCGCCGGCCATGTAGATATTGAGTGACTGCGCCTGGTCAATCCACTTCTGACGGCGTGACGCGGCTTCAATCACCCAGGTGGTGTCAACTTCAAATGCGGTGGCGTAGAGCGTGCGTAGTTCGGCCGGAATACGGTCGATCTGGCCTAGTGAGCCGTCAAAATACTTGATATCAGCGACCATCACTTCGTCCCACAGGCCGCGTGTTTTCAAGTCACGCACCAAGTAGTCATTGACCACCGTGAATTCGCCCGACAGGTTCGATTTCACAAACAGGTTTTGGTAGGTCGGCTCGATACACGCCGAGACTCCAATAATGTTCGAAATGGTTGCAGTTGGTGCAATGGCGACGCAGTTGGAGTTACGCATGCCGTGTTGGCGGATGCGGGTGCGCAGCGCGTCCCAATCCATCGACGACGACATATCGACTTCAACATAGCCGCCGCGCTCTTCGCGCAACAGATTCAACGAATCCTGCGGCAGAATGCCACGATCCCACAACGAACCCTTGAACGACGAATAGGCGCCACGCTCTTCGGCCAGCTGTGTCGAGGCCCAATAGGCGTAATAACAAACCGCTTCCATCGAACGGTCGGCAAATTCAACCGCCTCGTTTGATGCGTATGGAATACGCTGCTCGTGCAGACAATCCTGAAACGCCATGATGCCCAAGCCGACCGGGCGATGTTTCAAGTTTGAATTGCGCGCTTTGGCGACGGCGTAATAGTTGATATCGATGACGTTGTCGAGCATGCGCATTGCCACGGTGATGGTGCGCTGCAGCTTCTCGTGGTCGAGCACTTTTTTACCGCTCGCATCGGTCTTCATGTGTGCGACCAGATTGACCGAACCCAGATTGCAGACCGCGATTTCGCTTTCATTGGTATTGAGCGTGATCTCGGTGCACAGGTTTGACGAATGCACGACACCGACATGGTTTTGCGGTGAGCGGATATTGCACGGGTCCTTGAAGGTGATCCAGGGATGGCCGGTTTCAAACAGCATCGACAACATCTTGCGCCACAACGACAGCGCTGGAATTTTTTTGGACGGCTTGATCTCACCGCGTTCCGCTTTTTCTTCATAGCGGGTATAGGCGATTTCGAATTCCTTGCCGAATTTTTCGTGCAGATCCGGCGTGGTTGATGGCGAGAACAATGTCCAGTCGCCGCCCTCCATGACGCGCCGCATAAACAGATCCGGGATCCAATTTGCAGTGTTCATGTCGTGGGTGCGACGACGGTCGTCACCGGTGTTTTTGCGCAGTTCGAGGAACTCCTCGATATCGAGGTGCCAGGTCTCGAGGTACGCACACACCGCGCCCTTGCGTTTGCCACCCTGATTCACCGCGACGGCGGTATCGTTGACCACTTTCAGGAACGGCACGACGCCCTGGGATTTGCCGTTGGTGCCCTTGATATAGCTGCCAAGCGCACGTACCGGTGTCCAGTCATTGCCGAGGCCGCCGGCAAATTTTGACAACAACGCGTTTTCCTTGAGCGCTTCGTAGATACCGTCGAGGTCATCGGCGACGGTGGTCAGATAACACGATGACAGCTGTGAACGACGCGTGCCGGAATTAAACAACGTTGGTGTGGACGACATGAAGTCAAACGTCGACAGGACGTTGTAGAACTCGATGGCGCGGCTTTCGCGATCAACCTCACCGAGCGCCAACCCCATGGCAACACGCATGTAAAACGCCTGCGGCAATTCAATACGCGCTTCTTCAATGTGAATGAAATAACGGTCGTACAGGGTTTGCAAACCCAGATAGGTGAATTGGGTATCGCGTTCCGCTTTGAGGGCGGCACCGAGGCGCTGCAGGTCGTATTGACCCATGCGTTCGTCGAGAAGTTCGGCTTGCACGCCCTTCTTGATGTACAGCGGAAAGTATTCAGCGTAGCGGGTGGCCATCTCTGCCTGGCTGACTTCTTCACCCAGAATTTCACGGCGGATCGAGTGCATCAACAATCGTGATGTCACTTTGTTGTACGCCGGATCACGCTCGATCATGGCGCGTGACGTCATTGTTGCGGCCTTAAACACTTCATCGATCGGCACACCGTCGTACAAATCGCGCAAGGTGCCGTCGAGAATGGTCTTGGCGTTGACAAATTCGCCCAAGCCTTCACACGCCGAATCGATCAACGCGGTAAGCGCGGCGATATCAAGCGGACGTTTTTTGCCTGCGATGGTGACATTCAGCGCGGTTGATGCGGCGGTTGATTCCGGCAACTTTGCGGCGCGCTCGGCGGCGCGTTCGTTATTGCGCTTTTCACGATACAACACATACGACCGGGCGACTTCGTGTGCG
>JANOEV010000246.1:0-3749 GCA_031413695.1 Burkholderiales bacterium | reverse complement strand
TCGATGATCATCGACGGGCAACGCGTGCTGTCGTTTGCGAGCAATGATTACCTCGGGCTGGCCAATCACCCGCGGGTGGTCGAGGCCAGCATGCGCGCGCTGAAAAAATTTGGACTCGGCGCGGGCGCGTCACATATGGTCACCGGGCATCACGCCCTGCATGAAGAACTCGAGTCGCGGCTGGCCGCATTTGTCGGCCTGCCAAAAGCATTGTTGTTCAGCTCCGGCTACGCCGCCAATCTCGGCATATTGACCTCACTTGCCGGACGCGGCGACGTCATTTTTGCCGACAAGCTGAATCACGCCTGTTTGAATGACGGCGCACAATTATCGCGCGCCACCTTCAAACGTTATGCCCACAATGATATTGCCAAACTCCGCACCCAGCTTGCCGATTGGGACAAAAATGGCTCGAAAACCGCGCGCAAACTGATTGTTACCGATGCGGTATTCAGCATGGATGGCGACATCGCGCTGATCCCGGCGCTATTGGAACTGGCCGAACAACACGATGCGCTGCTGGTGCTCGATGACGCGCACGGCTTTGGTGTGCTCGGTTATCGCGGCAAGGGCGTGTTGGAACACTTCAATATGCTCGGCAAAACCAGCGAACGTATTGTTTATATGGCCACCCTCGGCAAGGCGGTCGGTGGTTATGGTGCGTTTGTCGCCGGGCACGAAGATGTTGTTGACTGGATCATGCAAGCTGCACGCACCTATCTTTTTGCCACCGCAACACCACCGGCGATTGCCGCGGGTTGTATCGCCGCGCTCGACGTCATGACCGAGGATCACGAGCGTCGCCGGCATTTGCGCACGTTGATTGATTTTTTTAATGATTCGCTGAAACTGCAGTTCGCAAAACTGCCGTTTTCACAAACAGCGATCCAGCCGGTGATTGTTGGTGACAACGCAACCACAATGGCATTTGCCGAGGAATTACGCGCGCGACATTTTTTGGTGCCGGCAATCCGCCCGCCGACGGTGCCACAGGGAACATCGCGGCTGCGTGTATCGCTCAATGCCAACCACGTCAGTGAAGACGTGTTCGATTTGATTACCGCCCTGACCGATATTGAAGTGACGTTGATGGGCAACCGTGAACGTGTTGCCCGGTGAGCATCGCCATCGAAACCAGCGGTAGCGGGCCGCATCTCGCACTTCTGCATGGCTGGGGTCTGAATGGCGCGGTTTGGGACAGCGTCGCTGAAACATTCGCCCTCGACCACACCCTGCACCGGGTCGATTTGCCGGGTCATGGTCGTTCGGGCGACACAAAATCAACCACCCTGGACGCGATGACCGATGCCGTCGCCGCCGCGCTGCCGCCACACACGCATGTGCTCGGCTGGTCGCTCGGCGGACAGGTCGCGCTCAATCTCGCATTGCGGTATCCATCCCGAATTGCGCGGTTGATACTCGTCGCGACCACGCCACAGTTTGTCGCGGCCGACGATTGGCCGCACGGCATGCGCGCCGGCGTGTTGTCCGACTTTGTATTGCGGCTGTCCGGCAACTATGCGGCAACCATCAAGAATTTTCTGGCGCTGCAGGCCCTGCATCAAGTCAACGTGCGCCGCACCATCCTGATGTTGCAACAGGCGGTACTGGCGCGCGGTGCGCCGAACATGACGAATCTGATGCATGGCCTTGAAATACTGGCCGAAACGGATCTGCGCCCGACGTTGGGGCAAATCAGCCATCGCACGCTGGTGATACAAGGTGACCACGATGCGTTGACGCCGGAGCCGGCCGCACGCTGGCTTGCGTCAGCAATGACCAACGCCGAATACGAATTGATTCCGCACGCGGCACACGCGCCATTTTTGTCGCACCGTCCGCAATTTGTGGACCGTGTGAAACGATTTTTGACGCCATGAGCAAGCCGCATAATTCCCCGTCTTTCCCGCATCATGCGGCGGTGCGGCGTTCGTTTGATCGGGCTGCCGCCGATTACGACAAGAACGCCTTCCTGCAACGCGAAATCGCCGACCGGTTGCTCGAGCGATTGCAGTACATCAAGCTGGCACCCAAACGCACGCTGGATCTCGGCTGTGGCACCGGATACGTCACCGAAAAACTCGCCGCGCGCGACCCGGCCGCACAATTGGTCGCGGTTGATCTGGCACCGGCGATGGTGGCGCATACGCACAAACGACTCGGCAAGCCTTCATGGCTTGAAAAACTATTTCGGGCCGCGCCCGCACACCACCCGTTGTGTGCCGATGCCGAGGCACTACCACTGGCCGGCGAGTCAATTGACCTTGCGGTTTCCAGTCTGACCCTGCAGTGGTGCGACCCGCAGCGCGTTGCCCGCGAAATGGCCAGGGTGCTGCGTCCGGAGGGCTTGTTTATGTTCACCACCTTCGGCCCGGACACGCTTAAGGAATTGCGCGCGGCATTTCGCGCTGTTGATGACCAGCCGCACGTCAACACGTTTGTCGATATGCATGACATCGGCGACATGCTGGTCGAGGCCGGTTTCGCCGATCCGGTAATGGATTGCGAGGTGATGACCATCACCTATACCGAGCTGATGACATTGATGCGTGAACTCAAGGGCATTGGCGCCCACAATGTGCTGCCGGACCGCGCGCGCGGTCTGATGGGCAGGGGCCGCTGGCAACAACTGACGGCGGCGTATGAGAAATTCCGCGTTGACGGACGGTTGCCGGCGACCTACGAAGTCATTTACGGTCACGCGTGGAAGCCGGCATTTTCCAAGCGCAAAACGATTGACGGCGGTCAGGCGATTTCGCTGGATGAATTCAAGCGCATGGTGGGACACACATGAACAGTTTCTTTATCACCGGCACCGATACCGAAATTGGCAAAACGTTTGTGCTCGGCGCACTCATGCTGGCGTTGCGCAACCGCGGCTTGAATATTGCGCCGATGAAGCCGGTTGCGGCGGGTACGATGGGACAAAACGGCGTGGTGTTAAATGAAGATGTGCACACGCTGCTTGAAATTTATGGCCGGCCGATCGACGTGTCGTTGGTCAACCCCTTTTGTTTTGATGCACCGATCGCACCGCACATTGCTGCCGCGCGTGAACATCGCGCCATCGAGCCGGCGGCGATTGTGTCGGCATTCCAACAACTCCGCGCCGCGCATGACGGCGTGTTGGTCGAGGGTGCCGGGGGATTTCTGGTGCCGCTGTCAGCAACCACATCCATGTCGGTGTTGCCAACAATGCTGGGCCTTGACGTGATCCTGGTGGTGGGAATGCGGCTCGGCTGCATCAATCATGCATTGCTGACGGTCGAGGCAATTGCGGTGCGCGGGTTGCGGCTCGCCGGCTGGGTCGCGAACACGGTGGACCCGGACATGGCCTGCATCGATGAAAACATTGCCACCCTGACCGCCATGATTTCCGCACCTTGTCTCGGTGTGTTGCCACGATTGCCGCAAAGCAGCTTGTCGGCGCGGGCATCTCTTTCTGCAACATACTTGCAAATTGACGCATTATTTGGATAATGGTCGTTGCGACAATTTCCAAACTCGCCTCTAAATTTTTCAGGATTACCACATGCAATCAAGATCCCATCGTTTCCTATCGACAACGCTCATCACCGCCTTTCTCGTAGTCGCAAGCGTTAATGCAGGCGCACAGGCCACCATCGTCGAACCATCGTTACGCGTTTTTGATGTCTGGGCCAAGACCACCGTGCCGGGTGGCAGCGTTTCGGCAGCCTATATGCACATCAAATCGGCGAAACCGCTCAAACTCGTCAAAGCCGAGTCAC
>JANOEV010000245.1:0-5954 GCA_031413695.1 Burkholderiales bacterium | reverse complement strand
CCATTTCGGCAAGCTCATTGAGCAACATCACGCTGCCCTCGCCCTGCCGCATCACCTGGCTTTCGGTTATTTCAAGCTCGAGCTGGGTCGGATCCATTTGTGTTTCACGGAGGATGCCGACCAACATTTTGACAAACCCCTTGTCGTTCAATTGTTTTGCCGACAGGTTCACCGCCATGCGCCGTGGCAACAGTCCGGCCTCCTGCCAGGCGCGATTTTGCCGGCACGCCTCACGCAACACCCATTCACCCAACTCGTTGATCAAACCGGTTTCTTCAGCGAGCGGAATAAATTCGCCGGGCATCATCGTGCCGCTGTCTTCTGAATGCCAGCGCACCAGCGCCTCGAGCGCCACAATTTCACCCGACACAAGATCGATCTGCGGTTGATAGACAAGCGAGAAATTTTCGTCGCGGACGGCCGCCCGCAGGTTCGACTCCATCACCGCACGACGCTTGACGGCGATGTTCATCTGCCCGGTAAAAAATTGGTAGGTGTTTTTGCCCAGCGCCTTGCCGTGAAACATGGCGGTGTCGGCATTCTTGAGGAGTGTGGAGGCGTCATTGCCGTCCTCCGGATAAATCGCGATACCGATCGATCCCGACACATGCTGATCGGTTCCGCCGACCACAAACGCGGCGCGCATGGCATCAAGTATTTTCTGCGCAACACGTGTCGCGCCCTGATGCCCCTCAAGTTGGTCGAGCAACACAATGAACTCATCACCACCCTGCCGCGCAATGGTGTCGTGTCCGCGAACCGAATCATGCAAACGCCGCGCCACCTCGCGCAGCAAATCGTCACCGGCGTCGTGTCCAAGTGTGTCGTTGATATTCTTGAAATTATCGATGTCGATAAACATCACGGCGAGTTTGTGCTGGCCGCGCTCGGCACGCGTCACCGCCTGCGCAATACGATCCTGGATCAGCGAACGGTTCGGCAGTCCGGTTAGCGCATCGTGAAACGCAAGGTGCTGGATATGCTCCTGGATGGCACGGCGCTCGCTGACATCACGCGTGTTGACAATCACGCCCTGCACGGCCGGATCCTTCAAGCAATCTTTGCCGATTGACTCAAGCATGCGCCAGCCGCCGTCGCGCGAACGCACCCTGAATTCGACCGGCCGCGCCATTTGACCGGATTCAAGCAACTCATCGAAAGCGGTTTGCAGTCGCACCACATCATCGCGATGGACCAGATCAAACTGGCATTTGCCAATCATCTCTTCCGGCGCATAACCGAGCAGGTGTTTGACCGAGGGACTCTGGTAGAGAATCACCGCATCACGACTCAACACACTGACGATATCCATGGCACTTTCCGTCATCGCACGAAACCGTCCCTCGGTTTCTTCAAGTGCCATCGCCGCCTGTTTGAAGTCGGTGATGTCGGTCAACACGCCGATCATGCCGGCCGGCGTTCCGTCGGGGCTGGTAAAGCGGCTGACGTGCCGGACCACGTCGTGCTGCCGCCCTTTCCCGTCGCGCACCCGTACTTCGCGGACGATTTCTTCGCCTTGCATGACGCGGGCATCTTCGGCCTGAATGGCGGCGACATCGTCATCCGGGAACACTTCCGCAAAAGATTTTCCGAGCCATTCATCACGGGTAAGTCCGTAGAATTGTTCCCAGGCACGATTGAATCCCAGGTAACGGCCGTCGCGGCCCTTGTAAAAAATCGGGTTTGGAATTACTTCCAGCAAATCCTGGGTAAACCGCAATTGTTCATCAAGCTTGCGCGAGGTCTCCTTAATTTCGGAAACGTCAGCGCAGGTGACAAGCACGCCGACAATCGTCCCATTGGTATCGCGTAACGGGGCGGCGGCCACACTGATATCAATCTGCTCCACAACGCCGTTTTGGCCCGGGCGGTCAATTCGCATTTCAAATCCGTGCAATGTTTCACCAGCCAAAACCCGCTGCCGCTTTTCCATGGCGCGTTCACCGGGATAGCCGCGCTGCAGCTGCGATGGTTTACCCAGCACTTCCAATTCAGTCAAACCAAACATTTTTTCGGCCGCGGGGTTCCACAGGGTGACAATACCGGCGGGTGTGATCGAGTAAATGGCCAGTGGCGACGATTCAACAATGGTTTTTAAACTGGCGTTGAGCGCGCGCAAAGTCTCCTGCGACGCGCGCGATTCGGAAATATCCTCAATCGACGCCAAACCATAAAGCGGCCTGCCATCGTTATCCCGCACGATGACGCCGGACCGTTGCGCCCAAAACACCGAGCCATCCTTGCGGATATAGCGTTTTGCCCGGCTGATTTCGCGGTCGGCCATGCCGGGGTGGTTGCGAATCATCTCAGCGTCCAATTGACGATCATCCGGGTGCGTCACCTCGAGCAGGTTTTTGCCAATCAATTCAAGTGCGGGATAGCCGAGCATCTCGCAATAGCGGCGGTTGACCAGCAACAACTTGCCGCTTGTATCGACCTGCGCCAGCCCGATACCAACCAGGTCAAATGCTTCACGAAACTTCCGCTCGCCCGCCTTCAACGCATTTTCCCGGTGCTGAACTTCGCCGCCCAAAGAATGCATGGCATCCGCCAAATCCGCTATTTCGGCATAACCGTGATCGCCTTCAACCGACCAGCGCTGCCCGCCCGTGTTGGTCGAACGCAGTTGCTGGGTGAGCTCATTGATCGGCGCCGTCACCTGGCGCGCTATCGTCGCCCCCAACAATCCCGCCAGAATCACCGCGCCGAGCCCCCACCAAAGCACCAGCGTATGGACTTTCTTGGCAATGTCGTCGGGCAGACCGTCAATACCGGCGACACGCGTCGCCAGAATGCCCAGCAACAGCGTCAGCGCAAGCATCACCGCGGCAAAGCTCACGCCGATGCGCATCTGCAGCCTGGGTGGCGCGTGAGCCTGCTCGCCGTTTTCGGGCTTGTTTTTGTCTAACGCCATATGATCGATTTCAGGTTGTCATTGCCGCAAATGATAACGCCGCTTGCAGGCGCCTGAACGGGGCTTCGAATCTGCATGATGCCGCCTTTGTCTCGCCGCGACTAGCGCAGTGTCACACGCTCACCGAGGATGCGGGTCGAAATTGATTGCCAGAACGCCTCTGAAACGGAGGTGCCAAAACGACGCGCAAGCTGATCGGATAACGAATCCTCCTGCGTGTAGTCAACAATTTGTTCCGCCTTGAGAATATCGCGCGCCACGTAGTCAAGGCTGCCGAGTCCGTCGGCAAGCCCTAGCGCGACACTCTTTTCGCCGGACCACACCAGACCCGAAAACATTTCCGGGGTTTCTTTTAACCGCTTGCCGCGTCCATCACGCACCACCTTGATGAACTGCTCGTGAATTTCCGCCACCATCTGCTGCGCGTATTTTTGCTGATCGGGATTATTTGGCGAGAACGGGTCCAGAAAGCCCTTGTTCGAGCCCGCCGTTACCAGGCGGCGTTCGACACCAACTTTTTCCATGGCGCCGGTGAAACCAAATCCATCCATCAATACACCGATGGAACCAATGATCGATGCCTTGTCGACAAAAATTTTGTCGGCCGCGGCGGCAATGTAATAACCGCCCGATGCGCAAACATCCTGCACCACCACGTACAGTGGAATCTCCTTGTGTTTGGCACGCAGTCGGACAATTTCATCGTTGATATAACCCGCCTGTACCGGACTACCTCCCGGGCTGTTGATGCGCAGCACCACCCCCTGGGTATTTTTGTCCTTGAATGCCGCCTGCAAGGCGCTGATGATCTTGTCAGCCGAGGCCTTTGAATCGGCGGATATGACGCCTTTTAATTCCACCAGCGCGGTATGCCGCTCGGTTGAGACAACTTCGCGCTTGCCACCGGCTATGCCAACCACAAACAGCAGTGTCAGCAGGAAAAAACCGAGCCACGACAAACTGGTAAAAACCCGCCAGCGACGCGCGCGCTTTTGCTCGGCGAGGGTTTCAAACGCAAGTTTTTCCAGCACACTTTGTTCCCAGTGGTGGTTGCCGCGCTCACCCGCCGGGGCGCCGCTCTGACCGGCAGCCGGCGCAAAAACCGGGTCAATGCGGGCATTTCCTGCGTTGGAATTGGTTGGGTCTGGCTGGCCGGGAAACTGTTCCATGTCTTGGTTCTTTTCGGTATGAGATTATCGTCCGCCAGCTTGTCGACAAGGCATCAGGAATCGCCCGTTGCGGTTGTTGATATGGCGGGGGGATGGGCCGAAATGAGTCTGCCAACACGCAAATTGATGTCGCCGCCGATGTCGTCGACCGCGATTCTCACCAGTGACGCGCCTTGACATGGCCCACCGACACATTTGCCGGAATCCGCCTCAAACAACGCACCGTGCGTGGCGCATACCAAGTATAACCCTGATTCATCAAACACCTCCCCCGGTTGCCAGTCGAGTTCGGTGCCGCGGTGCGGGCAGGAATTTGCATAGGCGTAAATCTCCCCGTCGAATTGGACCACAAAGCCGTGCATGATCCTGCCGTCAAATTCAAACGCAAACCGGGCCGCCCTGCCGCCATCGACAAGTGCATCACGACGACAAATGATCTGGGTATTTGTTTGTGGCATCACGGGTCGGGACGTTGCGTCAGGCGTGCTGTCGAAGCCAGTCCGCCAGCGCATCAACGGTCGGCAGGATGGCACGATGCGCCGCGTACTGCAATTTTTCAGGGTGATGCGCACCGTAACTGACGCCAAGGCCGTCGCAACCGGCCGCCGCCGCCATATCGAGGTCGTGCGTGGTGTCGCCAATCATCAGGGTTTCAGCCGGTCCGACGCCGGTGAACAACATCAATTTTTCGAGCATGTCCGGGTGCGGTTTGGCAAACCCTTCGTCGGCGCAGCGTGTGTATTGAAAGTGATGCTGCAATCCGCAGTGGGCAAATGCCCGATCGAGGCCGCGGCGCGGCTTGCCGGTCGCCACCGCCAGAAAGCGGGCGTCGTGTGCAAGGCCGGTCAATACCGCCTCGATACCGTCGTACAAAACCACCTCGCCGTCACGCGGCACATAATGCGCCCGGTAGCGCGCGGCAAACGCGTCAAGTCCCGCGTCGTCCAGCCCCGGAAACAACGCACGTGTCGAGTCAACAATACCCAGCCCGATGATGTGTTTGGCGGCCTCCATCGACGGTGGCGGCAACCCGCAATCGACGGCGGCAAGCTGGATACATTCGGCAATCAGTCCGGTTGAATCCATGATGGTGCCGTCCCAGTCAAACACAACCAGTCGGTATTTCATTCCCGTGCGCCCATGCGAAATTCAAGGTAATGACTGAGGTCTTTCGATAGCGGTGCCTTGATGGCCATTTTGTCAGCTGTTAACGGATGATTGAACGTCATGGAATGTGCATGCAAGAACATACGCTTCAGGCCGCCGTTTTTTGCCGCGGCAACGTGTTTGTTCAACGCAAAGTCGCCGTATTTGTCGTCGCCGATAATCGGGAAACCGAGACTCGCCAAATGCACCCGGATTTGGTAAGTGCGCCCGGTGCGGATGTCACAATCGAGCAGTGTGCAGCCGGGCAGTTGTTCGACCCGGGTAAAAATGGTGTGCGACTCCTGACCATCTTCCTCGTCAACCGCGACCCGCCGCTCGCCCGATTTGGTGACGTATTTGCTCAGCTTGATACGCACACTTTTCTTTTGATCCGGCCAGGCGCCCTGCACCAGCGCGTAATAGTGTTTTTCAATGCGGGTCTGGGTTTCGCCGCGCAACATGGCGTGCATGGCCGTGAGTGCGCTGCGCTTTTTTGCCAACAGCAGCACGCCGGAGGTCTCGCGATCGAGGCGGTGAACCAGCTCCAGAAACTTCGCCTCGGGACGCTGCAGGCGCAACGCCTCTATCACGCCAAGACTGATGCCGCTACCGCCGTGCACCGCCATACCGGCCGGCTTATCAATGGCCAGCAGTGCGTCATCTTCAAAAATGAAAGCCCAATCAGGACGGGCGTTCTTGGGCACTTTTGCCAGAAAACCGTTTGC
>JANOEV010000244.1:0-4635 GCA_031413695.1 Burkholderiales bacterium | reverse complement strand
TACTGATAATTACCTTAGCCAAAG
Source organism: Burkholderiales bacterium (assembly GCA_031413695.1). GTDB lineage: Bacteria > Pseudomonadota > Gammaproteobacteria > Burkholderiales > Usitatibacteraceae > UKL13-2. The sequence continues at coordinate 4,611 of JANOEV010000244.1, read as the reverse complement.
CGTGGTACTCACCGGTACCGTGACGGCAGGGCCGCCGGCACCAGTATTTTCGATCAGCCCATCGTCGCTGAGTTTTCCGGTAATTCTGCAGGGAACGAGCTCAGCACCTCAGACCTTTACCGTCACCAATACCGGCAACGCCAACCTCATCGTATCCGGCGTGACACCAGATAGTGCAAATTATGAGGTGACCAGCAATACCTGTGTGACGCCGGTTGCGCCGGCCGGCACCTGCACGATCGGTATCCGTCTGAACGCGCCCGCGACCATTTCCGGGTTGCTGCAGGTATTTGACATTGGTGTGAACATCGCGCATAACGCGTCAGGCAGCGTCTACAGGAACTTGTTTGGCAAAGTGTCATCGGTTGCATTGGCACCAAGCCGCACGAATATCGCGCTGGGCAGCATTCCTGAAACCAGTACCGTTTCCACGCCAATAACGTTTACCAATATCAGCGCCTCACCGATTACCGTAGACGCTGTGACAAGTTCGCACCCCAATTTCATTGTTACGTCACAGTCCTGCACCACTGCCGCCATTGCCCCGGGTGCAACCTGCAACGCGACCGTCGGATATGGGCCGCGTGCGGCAGGTGGTGAAAACGACAGCGGGTTGTTGGCGGTGACCTACGCCGGCGGATATTCGTTGCCGATGTCGGCATCGACCTACGAAGTACCACCACCCCAACCAACTTTGGTGTTCTTTGATGGCGTCAATTCATACGTCAATTATTTGAATCGTAATTTTGGCAATGCAACGGTCCTTGGTGCCCCTGTTTCGGCAACCTTTACGGTGATCAATCAATCCGGTGCGCCGCGCAGTTTTACCGTAAGCCGCGTCGCTGTCGGTGCATTCCAGATTACGCTCAGCGACTGTGATGATGGCCCGGTGGCGCATGCGGGTACTTGCTCAATGACCGGGGAGTTCCGGCCGACCGTGCCTGGTTATCAGCAGGAAAGCTGGGCGCCGTTGCGCGAAACCACCACTGACCACGACTATTACTTTTCATTTGCCGGGACCGGCCAGTCGTCCACCGCCAATGTTTATGTGACTACCGACGTCTATTTCTCCGCGATCGTCAACCAGACGCAGGTGCAGGGAATCTATGTTTATAACGAAGGCCTGGCACCGCTCAACATCACCAACGTCAATATTGCCGCGCCGAATTTCGCCATCAATTCAGACGGCTGCACCGGGACACCGGTTGCACCGGGCAGCTACTGCATCATCAACATCATCTTCAGCCCGGATGCCATTCAGTTGTTTAACGGCAGCCTGAGCTTCAATACGAATGATCCTGCCAATCTATCGGTCAATGTCGATTTGAGTGGCTATGGTGACCCGCCATTGACTCTGACGGTCGATTTTGATCCGACCTCAATCGCGTTTTCACCGCAAATGGTTAGTGCAAGCGGTACAAGCCAGTATTTTTCGTTCGCAAATGTTACATACGACGATTACGACGATCGCGCGCCTGATCCTTCCGGCCCTAAGCGCACACGCTTGAAAAATAATGTCGACACCACGGTGGTGGTGACCGATGTGATATCCACCTCACCAGATTTCACCGTGGTCGGCCACAATTGCTCGTCGCTTGGGATTGGCGCGTGTTGTACGGTTGAAGTTGTGTTTGAACCGTCGGCACCCGCAGGGGCCAAGACAGGTAGTATTGTGATTAACAGCAATGCAACGGAAGTTTATTCGGATTATCAACCAGGCGGCGTTGCCCCGCCAAATCAAGCAACCAGCACAAAATCAATGGCCAAATTGCGGCGGAAAGGTGGTGCGGCTTTGGTCGAGATTCCGGTGTCCGGCACCGCCCTCGGCAGCACAGCGCCGACCATGACGGTCGATGTTTCGCCACCAAATGTTGCGCCGGCCACAAGTGCGGTCGTGACGTTGACGCTCGGCAATCCACTTGCTTCAAGTCAGTTCATCTCAAGCGGTGATTTCGACGTGCCTGCCGGTTTGCTGATTCAATCGCTGCCTGCGCCATCGAGTACTTGCATCGCCGCGTCGCCGCCTTCGATTGCGCCGCCACCGACTGATCTAAAGAGCGGCGTGCGCCGCAAGCCGGCATCGTTCATGACGCCGAACATCGTTCTCGGCGGAACAGGGATATCGTTTAATTCCGGAATGATTCCCGCCCTCGGCAGCTGTACGGTTAGCTTCAGCGTACAAGGCGCAAATATCGGCACCTATACGTTGACCGTCGAGGAAGACACGCTCTTGACGCTTGGTGATTACAACATCAATACGTCCTCGACGATATTGACCATCGTTCCGCCCGGGCCGAGTATTGAGGTCAATCTTGGGTCGGTCGACTTTGGCCGCCAGGGTGTCAACATCACAAGCACTGTCCAACCGGTCATTATCACCAACGTCGGCGCACCGCCGCTGACGCTGACCGGCTTCACCATTTCCGGTGACTTTGGCTACACCAGTAATTGTCCGATCAGTCCGGCCATGTTGTTGTCGGGTGATACCTGCAAGGTCGATATCAGCTTCACGCCGTTGACCCCGGTCGCGCACACCGGCCGGTTTGCGGTCAGTTCGGACGCCGTGTTTGGCAATAGCAGCACCTTGTTGTACGGGCAGGGCGTGACCGTACCGATCCCCAATATCAGTTTATCGGCCAACAGCCTGATTTTTGGTGATCAGGCCATCGGTTCGATCTCATCGATACAGTCGGTGGTTGTCACCAACACCGGTACGGCGACACTCGTTATCTCCAATGTTGCGTTGAACGGCGCGGCAACTGCCGCCGGCTTTACGCTGGTTGCGGGCCGCGCCGATCCGGTGCCACCGAATCCCCCGATCCCCGCCACGACACCGGCGTGCGGCGGCAGCGTGCCACCGGCCGGTAGTTGTTTTGTCAGCCTCATCTTCAGCCCGCGCGGGTTGGGCGAGGTACCGGGCAGCGGCCCCGGGGCGGCCAGCCTTAACATCACCCACAACGCCACCGCAACCGGCGTCGGCACCACTGTCCGTGGTGTCGGATTGTCCGCCAATGGCACGCCGCGCCGCGAGCCGAGCATCCGCGTGACCGGCGGCAACAGTGGTATTGACAACACAAATTTCAGCTTTGCCGAGCAAGTCATCGGTACCGCCGGCAGCCCGCAGCCGATATCGATCACCAACACCGGCACGGCCAACCTCAGTATCAGTAGTTTGGTCGTCATGCCGACAAATGGCACGACCATCGCCGGGGACTTCACGCTTGGCGGCAGCTGCGCCACGGCTATTGTTCCCAACGCCAGTTGCGGGCTGACCATCAGCTTTACGCCGTCGGCGCCGATTGGCAGCAAGGCCGCCAACCTCGTCATCACCAGCAATGCCAGCAACGCCGTTGCCGGTTCCACCAATGTTGGCTTACGCGGCGAAGCCATCCCTGTGCCTGAACCTATCGTCAAGCTCAACCCGACCACAATCGGCTTTGGCAACGTAACCCGGGGTGCCTCATCGACTCAGCGTCTGACGTTGACCAACGTTGGCCAATTGCCGCTGAATGTGACACGCATCAACTTGACTGCCGGAGACTATGCGCAAACCAACGACTGCTCGGCACCATTGAACCCGACACAAAGCTGCACTATCAACGTAACGTTCAGCCCGAACGGGAAGGGTAGTCTGGCAAGTATCCTGACCATCACCAGTAATGCGACACCGAATATCAACTCGGTGCCGCTCACGGGAACCGGGTGCGTGTTCCTGCCGTTGGCGGGATCGAGATTTTTTGTATCCCCTTGCGGGTGACACGCGGCGAAATACGGCACGCGGTTTTTCAGCGCCGCAACAGAAGCGGCCCGGATTTTCGGGCTGTTTTTTTGCATAACTGTCTGGCGGCAACACGCCGCAAAGTATTAAATTTGGCAACGGCAAAATAAAAACGTGAATGCGGCGGCGCCTTTTCAGGCAAAACGGCGTGGAAAGGGTTGCATTTAAACGATTTTTCCCTTCGAGCCAAGGCGGCATTGTCCATCCCCTGATGGCGGGATGGGCAACGTGACGCTGTTCACAGCAAGGCGGTTGCACTGAGCGTAATATCATAGACGCGATGCTATTGCATGGCATACCCAATTGGGATGGCGATCATGTCGAATCAGGCGCAACAACGCAATCGGTCAATCGGTCGAATTACCGGCGGACTGGCCGCTGCGATTATTTTCTGTCTCGCAACCATACCCACCGCATGGGCATCGGCCTGTCTGACCGGGTTGGCGGGAACCTCCAGTCTGGCGCTCGCGCTCAAGCCAAAGGTCGCCGCGACAGGCGCCGCACAAACCGGCGTCAACAAAAAAGATGTGCCGGCCTGTACCGTACCCCAGCCCATTCTCAACCGTTCGCCCTCTGCGATCAATTTTGGTTCGGTTCCGTCGGGCACCACCAGCGCGCCGCAGGCCGTGACCGTATCCAACACCGGCGTACGTTCAATGTACCCCAACGCCTACGCCTACTCCGGATTTAGCGTTGTCGGTGGCGGTAGTTGTGATGGTAACTATCTTGTTCCGGGCGGCAGCTGCACCTATAACGTTGTATTTAATTCCTCAGGCGTGGTTGGCGCGTCGGATCCCGTTCAGACGGGTAAACGATGCCGCTGTGAAGAAGCG
>JANOEV010000243.1:0-1628 GCA_031413695.1 Burkholderiales bacterium | reverse complement strand
GTGCGATCCGCTGCGCAGCACCTGCTTCGTCGATGACATCAATGGCCTTGTCGGGCAGGTGCCGGTCATTGATGTACTTCGCAGATAGTTCAGCCGCCGTTGTCAGCGCCGTCGAGGTGTATTTCACACCGTGATGGGTTTCGAAGCGGGACTTTAGTCCTTTGAGAATTTCAATTGTCTCCGATACCGATGGCTCATTAACGTCAATTTTTTGGAAACGCCGGGACAGCGCATGATCCTTTTCAAACACGCCGCGGTATTCGCCATAGGTGGTCGCGCCGATGCACTTCAACTGTCCCGATGACAAGGCCGGCTTAAGCAGGTTTGACGCATCCAATGTACCGCCAGATGCCGATCCCGCCCCAATCAAGGTGTGAATTTCGTCAATGAACATGATTGCGTTCGGATTATCGTGCAGTTGTTTCAATACCGCCTTGAGCCGCTGTTCGAAATCACCGCGGTATTTGGTTCCCGCCAACAGCGCGCCCATATCGAGCGAATAAACCTGCGACTTGGCGAGAATCTCCGGCACTTCACCATCGACAATGCGTTTTGCCAGCCCCTCGGCAATAGCAGTTTTGCCAACCCCGGCCTCGCCTACTAACAGCGGGTTATTTTTGCGCCGACGGCACAATATCTGGATGACACGTTCCACTTCCAGGTCACGACCGATCAACGGATCGATTTTTCCATCAATCGCACTTTGGTTTAGGTTTTGTGTGAACTGCTCTAGTGCGCCACCGCTCTCGCCGCTTTCGGCGGTTTCACCTTCGGTTTCTGCCTTTTCAGGATGTTGCGGCGCGGCTTTGGAAATACCATGGGAAATGAAATTGACAACATCCAGCCGGGAAACCCCTTGCTGGTGCAGGTAATAGACGGCGTGTGAATCCTTTTCGCCATAAATTGCGACCATCACGTTGGCGCCCATCACTTCCTTCTTGCCCGACGACTGCACGTGCAATATCGCCCGCTGGATGACGCGCTGAAAACCAAGCGTTGGTTGTGTATTGACTTCACCGGCACCCGCCACAATAGGCGTGTGTTGCTCAATGAATTCGGTAAGGCTCTTGCGCAACTCGTCGACTTTGGCCGCGCACGCCTTGAGCACTTCCTGTGCCGAAGGGTTGTCGAGCAGCGCGAGCAACAAATGCTCGACGGTGATGAACTCATGCCGTTTGTGTCGCGCTTCAACAAACGCCGCGTGCAGACTCATTTCGAGTTCATGGGCAATCATGTCATTCCTTCTCTTTCTCTAATAACGCGTGACAATCCGAAATAGGCCTGTCACTTGATACAACGGATTTACCAAGCAAATCGTATACCGGAATCATTTGGGGATGGTTTTTCAAATTTCACGCCCCTTGTCTAAACCTCTTCCATACTGCAGCGCAACGGATGTTCGTATTTGCGGGCAAGATCCATGACCTGCTCGACCTTCATCGAGGCAACATCCCGCGGGAACACGCCACAAACACCCCGCCCTTCGGTATGTACTTGCAACATTATCTGGGTTGCCCGTTCGTGGCTATGCCCGAAAATGCGGGTCAAAATATCCACTACAAACTCCATCGGCGTGTAGTCGTCGTTGTACATGAGCACCTGCCACATCGCCGGCGGCGCTGTTTTGG
>JANOEV010000242.1:0-15797 GCA_031413695.1 Burkholderiales bacterium | reverse complement strand
GCACACTATGCCGCGCCCGTTACCGTGATTGCCGGCACGACACTGGGTATGCTGATTGCGGACGTGCCTGCGGTGCTGGTCGCCAACAAGTTTGCCGAAAAAATACCCATGAAACTGGTGCACGGAATTGCCGCGGGTATTTTTGCAGCGATGGGTGTGCTGACGCTGGTGCAGGCCGAAAAGCTGTTTCAATAACAAAAAAACATCATGCCAATGAGATCTTGTACAGTGCCAGCGTCCCGGTAAGATTGGGAAACAGCGCGGCTTCGCGATCCCCCGCCAGTACCCGGCGGTTGATGATGCGATAACCACGCGCCGCACAAAAGCGCTCGAAGTCGCGGATGGTGAACAGATGCACGTTGGGGGTGTCGTACCATTGATACGGCAGGTCGTCTGACACCGGCATCCGGCCCAGCAGGCCGATTTGTACGCGGTGTTTCCAGTGACCAAAATTGGGAAATGTGACAATTGCCTCGCGTCCGACACGCAGCATTTCCGCAATCACCACTTCGGTGTGTTTGATGGCCTGCAGGGTTTGTGACAGCACCACCACGTCAAACGAACCATCGGCGATTTCCTTAAGGCCCGCCTCAAGGTCGGATTGAATGACGTTGACGTTGTTGTCGATACAGGCGAGCAGCGAGGCATTGTCATTTTCGATGCCGTAACCGGTGGTCTGTTTGTCGCCGGACAGATGTGTCAACAGTGCGCCGTCGCCACAGCCCAGGTCGAGTACGCGGGCTTGGATGGGAACCCACGATGCGATGATGTCGAAGTCGGCGCGGGTGATCATGTTGGTATCCCCCGCAAATAGTGGCGCACCACCGCGTGGTACTGCGGGTTGTCGAGCAAAAAGGCATCATGCCCGTGTGGCGCATCGACTTCGGCATACGATACCGGCTTATGCGCATCGAGCAGGGCTTTGACAATTTCGCGTGAACGCGACGGCGGAAAGCGCCAGTCGGTGGTGAATGAAACCACCAGAAACTTTGCGGATGCGGGTGATAAAGCACGGCTCAATTCGCCATCGTAATCCCGCGCCGGGTCAAAATAATCGAGCGCCTTGGTGACGCGTAAATAGGTGTTGGCGTCGTAGTAGCCGGAGAATTTTTCGCCCTGATGACGTAAATAGGATTCGATCTGAAATTCGGGCGCAAACGAAAACTTCAATCCTTCGCGCAGTCCGCGACCGAATTTTGCCTCCATTTGGTCGTCTGAAATGTAGGTGATATGGCCGATCATGCGTGCCACCGTCAGTCCGTCCTTGGGCACGGTATTTTTTTCGGCAAAGCGGCCGCCGTGAAACGCCGGGTCGGACATGATGGCCTGGCGCGCGACTTCATTAAACGCAATATTTTGTGCGGAAAGATTTGGTGCAGCGGCGATGACCAGCGCATGCCTTACGCGTGTCGGGTAACGAATCGCCCAACACAACGCCTGCATGCCACCGAGTGAACCGCCCATCACTGCCGCCAGCGTTGGAATGCCGAGCTGGTCGAGCAGACGCGCGTGGGAGTCAACCCAGTCTTCAACCGTCACCAGCGGGAAGTCGGCACCCCAAGGTTTACCGGTGTCGGTGTTGACCGTGGTCGGGCCGCTCGAGCCAAAACACGAGCCGAGATTGTTCACGCCGATGACAAAAAATCGATCGGTATCAACCGGCTTTCCCGGCCCGATCATGTTGTCCCACCAGCCCGCGCTATTGTCCCGACCTTCATAACTGCCGGCCACATGATGCGAGGCGTTAAGCGCGTGGCAAATCAGAATGGCGTTGGATTTGTCCGCGTTCAACGTGCCATAGGTCTCAAACGCCAAGTCGTATTCACGCAACACCGCGCCGCTGGCCAGCGCCAGAGGTTGGGTGAAATGTGCGAATTGCGGCGAAGCGTGCATGACAGGTTTGATATCGTCGAATATGAGAAACGAAAAAGCCCGGCAGCTTTTGCTATCGGGCTGTTTCGGTTGAATTCGAGATAGCCGCTTTAGCCGTATTTATTGGACCACCCTTGGGTGGGCCGCGCCCGCAAGCTGATTGTCAAATCGGCGCAGTGGTTAAGATAGCCTACAACTGTTGTTTCGTCAAATCCGTATTGCCTCGCCAACAGCCGCCAATCTAGGCGATACCGTACATAAAGTTGGTAAACCGTGGCGCGATCGTCAACCGCTGGTCGGGCGCATGTGAAAATGGCGGCATGGCCAAACATTCCATTGAAACGTCCGACGAAGCAGGCGTGCGCTTCCTGCACTTCGGTTCCGAGTGGATTCAAGGCGCGATGCGTATTGCCCGACCATGGACGCTTGAGCTCGAATACACCCGTGAATTGATGCTGGCGCTGGCGTTGAGGCCGGACAATACGTGGCCGCGTACGGTGCTGCAAGTCGGGTTGGGCGCAGGATCAACCACAAAGTTTTTGTACCGCCATCGACCGCATTGTCATCAGACGATTGTGGAAATCAATCCGACCGTACCGGTGATGGCGGCACAGCGGTTTAAATTGCCCAACGATGCGGCGCGGATTCACATCGAAATCGACGACGGTATCGAGTGGATGGCGCGCCCCGGCAAACGCTTTGACTTGATTCTGGTTGATGGCTACGATCAACACGCGCGTTTTGGCGGACTTGGCAGTGAGGCGTTTTATCGTGATTGCCGCGCACGATTGTCCAAGCAGGGCCTGTTGGCGTTGAATTTGTTTGGCCGGTCACGTGGGTTCGCAAAACAAATCGAGAATTTGAACCGGGCATTTGCCGGGCGCACGCTGCCACTGCCGGCCAACGACGAAGGCAACGCCATTGCGTTTGCGATCGCCGGCGAAACCATTTCACTTGATATTGACGGCCTGAAGGTCGAATGCACGCGATTAGCCGCTGAAACCGGCATCAAGTGGGGGTCATCCCTGGCGCGGTTGGCGCGCGCGGTCGGCGCATCAAGTATCCGCCACGCATTGTAAATTTCTGGACGCAGGTCAATGCGGCAACCCCCGCGCTGCGGAACAATTAATGCTGAGCAACGCTTCCCAAGGGAGAATCAAATGGATACCAATCGCAGACGCATTTTATCAACATCAATTGTTGCCGCCGGCGGCGTCATGGTGGGATGCGCATCAACCGGAGGTACAACGGCCGTGGCAGATACATCGTCAACACCATTCAACGTCAATCGTGTCACCATTCCGATTGTCGGCAGCAGCCAGGTCTTCCCGGTGCGTCGCATCTATTGTATCGGCCGCAACTACGCCGCACACGCGCGTGAGATGGGAAGCGACCCGACCCGTGAGCCACCATTCTTTTTTCAAAAGCCGACCGATGCGGTTCAAAATGTTGCCATCGGCAGCACCGCCAACCATCCCTACCCGTCGCTGACCAAGAACTATCACTACGAAATTGAGCTGGTTGCGGCGCTCAAAAGCGGCGGCAAAAACATCCCGGTTGAAAAAGCGCTTGACCACGTGTTCGGTTACACCATCGGTCTCGACATGACGCGGCGTGATTTGCAGCGCGCAATGGGCGACCAAAAGAAGCCATGGGAAATCGGCAAGAGTTTTGATCGTTCCGCGCCGCTGGGCCCGATTCATCCGGTCGGCCGTGTCGGTCACTTTACCAAAGGTGTGATCTCACTCAAGGTGAACGGGCAGGTCAAACAAAATGCGAATTTGAATCAAATGATCTGGTCGGTGGCCGAGCAAATTGCGCAGCTGTCTGCCGCCAACGAATTGTTTGCCGGCGACATTATTTTTTCAGGCACACCTGAAAACGTCGGGCCGGTGGTGGTTGGCGACTTGATGGAAGGTGCCATTGAAGGCCTGCCCGCGCTGAGCGTGCGGGTGGTCTGACCGGCACAGATCGTCCCTGTCGTCAAGGTGCTCGTCTGAAACGTGAGGTTTGGCGGGTGGCTTCAGGCATTTTTGCCTGAAGCCACCCGCCGATAAACGACTTTTACTTTACAAAAGCTTGCAGCGATCTGCTGCGTCAGACCGTCACCAATAACTTAAAGCCGCCATAAAACATACGCTTGCCATCAAACGGCATCGACTTGGGATTCATCATCGCCGCCAATCGCGGATCCGCCATCACTTTCTTGTTGACCTGGTCACGCTGCGCGCGTGACTTGTAAACAATATATGAAAAGATCACCACCTCGCCCGGCTTGAGCTTCACACTTTGCGGAAACGACGTGCGTTTGCCGGGCTTGACGTCATCGGCCACACATTCAACATACTCAAGCGCGCCGTGTTCGCGCCAAACCTTGCCGGCCAATCGTGCCATGCGACGATAGGCGGCGAGATTTGCCTTGGGGACCGGCACCACAAACCCATCAACATATTTGGCCATCACAATTCTCCCTGATCAGGTTCGATTCATCCACGCCGTGACGACCCCCAGCACCAGGGTCCCGATGGTACTGAACACAATTTGCTGGGCAACCAGATCTGACGGCATCGGTTGAACCGCAAAATAGATCAGATACATCGGAATGATCGAGACAACGGACACCGCGGCGCCGAATCGCACGCCCTGCATCACAAACGGCTTGCCGGCCTCAATGCCGCGCTGATAGATCCACGTCATGCCGACACCAATCAAGAGGTGCGCAAACAACATGTAGCCGAAATACGCCTGACTGCTTGCCTCCGAGCGGTACATATTCGGCAAACGCGCGTAGTCGGCCTGGAGCAGCAGGGCGTGAACCAGGAACCCCACCATCAACGATGCAAATGCAACCACAAGCGATGAAACAACAAATTTTTTGTTCATTTTTTTCTCCCGGAAAGGAACGGACTTTAATTGTACGCCGCCGGTTTGAAACACGTTTTCATCGGCTGGTCACCGTTTGAAACACATTGATTGCGACGGTTCCCGATCGATCCCGCACAGACGTCAACGTGCCGCCGGCCGGCCTGTTTCGCAGCGATCACAGTTGCTTACAAATAATTCACCGGCACTTGCGTCGGCCAGTCGCGCCGATCGGCGTTACTAAATATGTGATCGCCAGCCGTTCGATTGTTCGCAACGTTCGACCAACGGTAATTTGAAGGGAAAAATCATGTCAACACAAAATGTGGTTTTCGCAGTTCTGTTATCCACCGCCGGCATGGGCGCTGCAATATTGCCAGCGACTGCCGAAGCAAGAGTGTCAGCCGACCTGTCAATCAATATTGCGCCGCCGGTGCCGCGCTACGACGTGGCGCCGCCACCGCGGGTCGGTTATGTCTGGGTGCCGGGCTACTGGAATTGGCACCGCCATCGGCACGTTTGGGTCGCCGGCAACTGGGCGCGCGCGCGGCACGGTTATCACTATTATCCGCACCGCTGGGAGTCGCGGCAAGGCGGCTGGTATTTGAATCGTGGCCGCTGGGATCGTGACGGAGACGGTGTGCCGGATTACCGTGACCGCCGTCTAAACAATCCGAACCGTCGCTAACCGGTCGGGCGCGCGTTATTTGACGCTGTAGCCGCGCCCTTCAAGACAGGCGACAACCGCGCGTTGGTAGTCGCTTTTCTTTTGTGCATTGTCGGCCGATTGGCCGGGGTGGTATCCGGTCTGTTTGGTGCCCCAGGTTTCGCATTCGATGCGATCAAATGTTGCATTGGTTTCCGACTGGCCGTTGCGTGGATACGCGTACAACTAGCCTTCACGTGCAGCTTGTTCGTAAACAGGTGTCGGACCGTTACCGATAGATGATGGCGGTGCCGCAACCACCGGCGCCGGACCGGGTGCGGATAAAACAGGATCGGCTTGCGGCGCGGCAACCACGCGATAACCACGACCATCGGCAACGTAATAGTCGTCACGGTAGCTGTAATACGGCGAGCCACCGACCCAATAGGTGCTGTAGCCGATTGGCAATAACGGCACATAAATCCCGACCGAAAGCCGCGGACCGCCCCAGCGCCCATAACCCCAATGACCATGGCGGGGATAAAAACCATGGCGGTGACCGACACCGATTGAAAAATTTGATCCGCCGATATTCACGCCAATGTTGGTGCTCACACGCGCCTCGGCGGGTGGCGTGATCAACGACGTCCCTGCGGCCACCAATGCGGTCAATGCGCAAACCAGCAGGCTGCGGCGCAGGCCAACGGATCGAGGGGATACAGCGCCGTTGTTCGACTGGAAAGTGAGAATTGGTTGCATGGTCGGGCCTCCGTACGTTTGCCGGGTCGTCAAACCCGATTTCAGTCAAAAGTATAGACCCGCGACAAACAATCGACAGGCCAAGTTGTAACCGGGCTTCGCAATCACCGGATGGATATGTTGTCAGGCATGCGCTGGTTAAATTCGTTCACACGGGCAGGTTGTTTTGCCATTTGCCTGGGCTGGCGCTCAACCACCCTGCATGATCAACATCTCCGCCCGGGCGAGGTTCTCTGGCGACCCGTTCAGAATCAACACGTCACCGATTTGCAAACGCGTGTCTGGCGGGGGTTCCATCTGCCGCTGCCCATCGCGCCTCAAAGCCGTCAAAAACACGCCGGTCTGGCCGACATTAAGCGCGTCGAGGGTTTTCCCCACGGCGGCGGCATCCGCGTCAACTACAATCGATTGCAAACGTGGCTGGTCAAAGTCGAGTCCGCCGTCGTCCTCGTCGGTCGCGCCCGGGAAAAATCCACGCATCAATTCATAACGTTCACTGCGCACCGTCCTAAGGCGCGACAGCACACGGTTTAATGGTGTCCCCAGCAGCAACATGGTCTGGGTGGCGAGCATCAACGAGCCCTCGACCACCTCGGCGACAATTTCGTCAGCGCCGGCTTTTTTGAGCCGCTCAACATCGCTGTCGTCAAAGGTGCGCACGATGATGGGCAAGTCTGGTTTCAAAACACGCACATGCGAAATAATTTTCAGCGCCATCGCGGTATCGGCGAAACTTACCACCAGCGCCGAGGCGCGCGCCAGCCCGGCGGCGGTCAGCACTTCGCGCCGGCTGGCGTCGCCGAACAACACCGAGTCGCCGGCGGCGGCGGCTTGTTTGACGCGCATTGGATCGGCATCGAGGGCGATGACGGCAATTTTTTCCTGTTCCAAAAACCGCGCCAGACTTTGACCGGATCGCCCGTAACCGGCAATGATGACGTGTCCGCGTTGCTTCATCGCTTGTACCGCCAGCTGCTGCAACTGGACCGCGCGCATTTCCCATTCAGCCGCGACAAAATACAGGACGACCTTTTCCATGTATTTGAACAGCAGCGGCGACAGCAGCATCGAGATGACCGCGGCAGCCAGCACAATTTGCAAAACATTGGCAGGCAGCGCCTTTGACTTGTCGGCAACGGCCAGCAACACAAAACCAAACTCACCGGCAGGTGCCAGCGCCAATGCGACGCGCAGGCCGACCGCCCGTTCGCTGCCAAACACCAGCCCCAGACCAAACACAATCAGGAACTTAACGGCGAGTAACACCAGCAGCACCAGCAACACATAGACCAGATTGGTCCACAATGCGCCGAAATTGAGCAGCATGCCGATGGTGATAAAAAACAGCCCGAGCAGCACATCCCGAAACGGCTTGATATCGTCTTCCACCTGATACCGGTACTCGGTTTCGGCAATCAACATGCCGGCGAGAAATGCCCCGAGTGCCAGCGACAAACCGGCTTTTTCGGTCGCCAGGGCCAGCCCCAGCGTGACCAATAACACGGTTAACACAAACAGCTCCGACGACTTTTGCGCGGCAACCAGATGAAACAACGGACGCATCAAGCGTTGCCCGAAAAATAGAATGACGGCCAGCGCGGCCAGCGCCTTGAGCAACGACATGCCGACCACCGATAACATGGCCTCTGTCGAAAGTCCCAGCACTGGCACCAACACCAGCAGCGGAATCACCGCCAGATCCTGAAACAGCAAGACCCCCATGGTTTGTTTGCCGTGCGCCGAATGCAGTGCCGCCTGTTCCGCCAGGATTTTTGAAATGATGGCGGTTGATGACATTGCCAATACGCCACCAACAATCACGCTGGTCTGCCAGGTTTGTCCGGCAAGCAGCGTGATCGCCGCGCCAATGGCAATGGTCAGCGCGACCTGTGCGGCGCCGAAGCCGAACACCACCCGGCGCATGGCAACCAGTTGTGACAGCGAAAATTCGAGGCCGATCGAAAACATCAAAAACACCACGCCGAATTCGGCCAAATAACGGGTGCCTTCGCTGTCCGGCACCAGCCCGGCGGCGTGGGGTCCGATGGCAATACCGACAATCAAATAGCCCAAAATCGCCGGCATTTGCAAACGGCGAAACAGCACCACCGTGACCACGGCGGTGGCAAGCAGAATGACCACCAGCGATAGGGTTGAATCGTGCATATGAAGGCTAAATTGTCCGCAGGACGAAACCGGCTTGGTAAATACACGCTTGGCGCATAAAATAGCGTATGCCCAACATCATACCTTCCCGCAGCGTCGCTGACACGGCCAAAACGCTGGCACTCGCGCGCGAAACGCTTGAAATTGAAGCCGACGCCGTGCGTGCGCTCGCCGGCAAACTTGGCGATGCATTTATTGCCGCACACAAACTCATGTTTGAGGCGACTGAAAACAAAGGCCGCATCGTCGTCACCGGCATGGGCAAGAGCGGGCATATCGGTTCCAAGATTGCCTCCACACTCGCCTCGACCGGCACGCCGTCGTTTTTTATGCATCCGGGCGAGGCGTCGCACGGCGACCTCGGCATGATCACGCGGGATGACGTGGTCATTGCCATCTCCAATTCCGGCGAGAGTGATGAGATTGTCAAAATTCTGCCGCAACTCAAACGGCGTGGTACGCCGATCATCGCCATGACCGGACGCGCCGATTCGACGCTCTCCAAGGCGGCCACAATCCACCTCGATACTGGCGTGGCCAAAGAGGCCTGCCCGCTGAATCTTGCGCCGACCGCCAGCACCACGGCGACACTGGCGCTGGGCGACGCGTTGGCGGTGACGCTGCTCGATGCGCGCGGTTTTGGCGAAGAAGATTTTGCGATGCATCACCCGGGCGGGTCGCTCGGGCGACGGCTGTTGGTTCGTGTCGCGGATGTGATGGTCACCGGTGAGCGATTGCCAATGGTTGCCGATGATGCGTTATTGACCGCCGCCATTCTGGAAATGTCAAAAAAGGGCCTGGGTATGACGGCCGTGGTCAACGCAAATGGCACGCTGGCCGGCGTATTCAGCGATGGTGATTTACGCCGCGTGCTGGAAAACCACGACAACATCCGCACCGTGCGTGTTTGCGACGTCATGACCCGTTCACCTAAAACCATTTCTGCGGACAAACTTGCCGTTGAGGCGGCAGATGTCATTCAGCGCCACAAGATCGCCGCCTCAGGCCTGTTGGTTGTTGACACGAACAACAAACTGATCGGCGCCGTTCATGTGCTGGACTTGATGCGTGCCGGGGTGCTGTGATGGCCGCCAAGAAATCGCTGATGGCGAAAATTCGGCACGTCAAACTCGCTATTTTTGACGTTGACGGTGTGCTCACCGATGGCAGCCTGTATTACGGCCCCAAGGGTGAGGAGCTCAAGGTTTTTAATACGCTCGACGGGCACGGCCTGAAGATGCTGCAGCAAAGCGGTGTGACGCTGGCGATCATTTCCGGCCGGTCTTCAAAAGGGCTGGCACGACGTGCAAAGGATATCGGCGTCAAACATTTGATGATGGGTGTCGACAACAAAGCGGCGGCGTATCAGGCGCTTTGCAAAAAATTGAAACGCACCCACGCGGAAGTCGCGTCGATTGGCGACGATATTGTTGATTTGCCCATCCTCATGCATTGTGGTTTTTCGGCCACTGTGCCGGGCGCGCCTGTCGACGTCGCGTCGCGTGTCGACATGATCACCAAAAAATACGGCGGGCATGGTGCGGTGCGCGAATTTTGTGAAGTCATCATGCGTGCACAGGGCACCTACGACGCTGCGCTGGCGCGGCTGCTGGTATGACCATGCTCTGGGTAAAATCGTTTCATATCGTCTTTATGGTGGCGTGGTTCGCCGGCATTTTTTATTTGCCGCGTTTGTTTGTGTATCACACCGAGGCGCATGACCCGATCTCAATCGCGCGTTTCAAAATCATGGAGCGCAAACTCTACTTTGGCATCATGACACCATCGATGATCCTCACTATCGTGCTGGGTGTCTGGTTATGGGGCGGCTATGGTATTGGCTTCGGCTCAGGATGGATGAATGCCAAGCTGGCGTTGGTGGGCGTGCTGATTGCACACCACTTCTATCTGGGCAAACTGATGGTCGACTTCAAACACGACCGCAACAAACACGGCCATGTGTTTTACCGCTGGCTCAATGAAATTCCGGCTTTACCCGCACTGATCGGCATTGTTTTGCTGGTTGTGATGAAGCCGTTTTAACGGAAATCAATTGGAAACTTTTTTTTGCCCCTGTCCCCGCGGACTCGCGCCCGCATTGGCCGCCGAGTTGGATAAATGTGGTGCCGCCACGGTGGTACCGGCCGACGCTGGCGTCACATTTACCGGCGACTGGGCGTCGGCCTACCGTGCCAATTTGCATTCACGTATTGCCACGCGCCTGTTGTGGCGCGTCGCACACTTTGAATACCGCAACGAACACGACATTTATGACGCCGCGCTGGTACTCGCGTGGACGTCGTGGTTTGACGTCTCGCGCACCATCAAGGTGGAGGTGAATGCCCAACGTTCACCGGTGAAAAGCCTCGACTTTGTCACGCTGCGCATCAAGGATGCTATCGCTGATAAATTCCGCGAGGTGATGGACAAACGTCCGTCGGTGGCGGTCAGAGAGCCCGACGTTCGTGTGCACGCGTTTTTGAGCCCGACCGAATGTACCCTCTACATTGACTTGTCCGGCGAGCCGTTGTTCAAGCGTGGCAGCCGGGATCACACCGGTGATGCGCCGTTGAAAAAGAATCTGGCGGCGGGCATCATCGCGCTTTCCGGTTGGCAACCTGACGAATCGTTTTTTGACCCGATGTGTGGCAGCGGCACGTTTCTGGTTGAGGCGGCTGAAATGGCGCTCAATATTGCCCCCGGCCTGTCAGGCGGCAAGGTTCGCGCGTATGCGCTCGAGCGATTAAAGAACTTCGACGCCGCACAATGGAAAAAAATCGTCGACGAGGCGCGTGCTGCCGAAAAGAAAAGAAACATCTCGCATATTTTTGGCTCGGACATGTACGGCGAGCAGCTCAAGTTTGCGCGCGAAAATCTGGTCGCCAACGGTTTGGGCGATTGTGTGCAGCTAAAACAAGCCAACATTCTGGAAGTCTCGGCGCCGACCGACACCGGCGTACTGGTGACCAATCCGCCTTATGGCGACCGGCTGGGTGACGCCGAGGAATTGGCGGCGCTATATCCGAAGCTCGGCGACCTGCTGAAACAAAAGTTTGCCGGCTGGCGCGCGTATTTTTTCTCGGGTGATACCAATCTGCCCAAAGGCATCCGGCTCAGTACCAGCAAAAAAACGCCGTTGTTCAACGGCAAGATTGAATGCCGGCTGTATGAATACAAAATCATCGCCGGCAGCAATCGTCGGGATGAGCCAAAGCCAATGGTGGCTGAATCATAAGGTCGTTTCCAGACGGGCGTTTCCAGGCTGTTTGTCTGAAAACGCCGGTCCTTCGATGTTATTGATGCACCACCAACCGCTCACGATGGCGGAACAAAAATTCCGGTGCCACACCCATGATGGCACGTACCGTGCGCGAAAGATGCGCCGAATCGGCAAATCCGGCGGATAACGCGGCAGTGGTGAGGGAATCCCCGGCCATGGCCAGATCCAATGCCCGCCGCATTTTTTGCCATAGAACATAACGTCTGACCGGTACGCCGACCTGCTCTTTAAAAAGATGGGCAAAACGCGACGGCGACAGGTGTGCGCGGGCTGACAACGTCTCGATGCTGTCATAGGCGTGTGGCGCATCACGCAGAAAATTGAGCGCCTCCTCGATGCGTTTGTCGCTGAAGGATGACTGCGTGCCGCCCAGACTGGCCAGCCCAAAAATGCCGGCCAGCAGTTTGTCTGCCGTTGCCAGCGAGGTGTCCTCGGCATAAAGGCCCTCGAGGTCACGCAGGTTGGTGTGCCGGCACTTGAACGCGCGCGCGATCGAAACATCAAACTGCGCCGCCGCCCGCTGAAAACTGGCGCTTTCCGGCTCCCAATAAAGCGCTGCAATCAGCGATGCGGCCTGCTCGGTCGCGAACGCTGTCTCGGATGGCACATAAATTACCTCGTTTTCAAGAATCGTTCCTGAGGCAAGACTCACCCGCAGTGTGCCTTGGTGGGCGACCAGCCAGGTAGCCGCATGGTTGCGGTGTTGGGTGGTACGTGCGCTGGGTCCCAAATACAGGAATCGCTCGGGCCAGGCGTAAATATGAATTTTGGGCGGGACAATGTTCATAGGCGCAAAGCATAACCGAAGCACAAGCGGTAACCGGTTTATTCAACACAATAGCCGGTTTGTTCAACAACTCGGCAGCTTTATTCAAGTTGCCTCGCGACTGCGCTCCCATACTTTCATTGTGCTCAAACGGGCACCAATGGCTGTCAACAGGAGTCAATCATGAATGCAATATTGAATAACACAGTGAAGTACGGTGCCAGCCTCGGCGTGACGCTGGTGGTTTTGGTCGTTGGCGTGGCCATTTCTCTTTTGTCGGCGTTCGGTCAGCTGATCTAACCGTGGCAGCGACACTGATTGCCGTCAGCGCGGGCATCATTTTTCTGCTTGGCGTGATACACCTTGTCTATACGTTTGTCGGGATCAGGCTTCATCCGCGCGATATTGCGCTGACGGCGCAAATGAAACAGGTTTCGCCCAACATCACCGCCCAAACCAACATGTGGCGCGCCTGGGTGGGCTTCAACGCAAGTCACGGTCTGGGCGCAATGCTGTTTGGCGCCACCTATATTTTTCTGGCGACAAACCATCCGCAATTGCTGATGCAGTCCGGATTTTTGCTGTCACAGGGGTTGATCATGCTGACGGCCTACCTTTGGCTGGGTGCGCGTCATTGGTTCAGCGTGCCGTTTCGCAGCATCGCCGTTTCAACCGTACTTTATGTTTCGGCGCTGATCGCCGCGCGGGCCGGCTGACGGCCGCATATTAATGCCGGTTCGTCGGATTGGTTCGTCCTCCCGACTGGTTACTTGACGATCTCCAGATGCTCCAGCCCGGATGCGAGGTCGCGGTCTTTGGCGGATTTTCCATTCAGCTTGATATTCAGGCGCAAATCGTTGAGCGAGTCGGCGTTGCGCAGCGCATCTTCATACGAAATAAAGTCGGCCTCGTAAAGATCAAACAACGCCTGATCGAAGGTCTGCATGCCGATTTCGCGCGAACGTTTCATGATCTCCTTGATTTCATGCACCTCGCCCTTAAAGATCAAATCCTGGATCAGCGGTGAGTTAAGCAGGATTTCGATTGCCGCCACGCGCCCCTTGCCCTCTTTTTTGGGAATCAACCGCTGCGAAACAAACGCCTTCAGATTCAGCGACAAGTCCATCAGCAACTGGTGACGGCGCTCCTCCGGGAAGAAGTTGATGATCCGATCCAGCGCCTGGTTGGTCGAATTGGCGTGCAAGGTTGACATACACAAGTGGCCGGTCTCGGCGAACGCAATCGCGTAATCCATCGTCTCGCGGTCGCGGATTTCACCGATCAGGATGACGTCAGGCGCCTGCCGCAACGTGTTCTTCAGGGCGGCAAACCAATTGTCGGTGTCAACACCAATTTCGCGCTGCGTGACGACACAGTTTTTGTGGTCATGGACATATTCGACCGGGTCTTCAATCGTGATGATGTGGCCGTAACTGTTCTCGTTGCGATAACCGATCATGGCCGCCAGCGTGGTCGATTTACCCGAGCCGGTTCCACCGACCAAAATCACCAGTCCGCGCTTGGTCATCACCACATCTTTTAGCACCGCCGGCAGATTCAAATCTTCCATCTTCGGAATTGTGGTCGTGATGGTTCGCATCACCAGACCGATCCGGCCCTGCTGCACAAAGGCGTTGACACGGAAACGGCCGATGCCGGCTGGGGCAATTGCAAAGTTGCATTCCTTGGTCGCTTCAAACTCGGCGGTTTGTTTGTCGGTCATGATTGATCGGGCAATTTCGCCGGTGTGAACCGGTGAAAGACTCGATTGCGAGACCGGTGTCATCTTGCCGTCAATTTTCATCGCCGGCGGAAAGCCCGCGGTGATAAACAGATCCGACCCCTTTTTGGCGATCATTGCACGCAATAATTCGTGCACAAACTTTAGCGCCTGTTCCCGTTCCATGATGATTCCTTTAGCCGCCGTTGAGGCGCGCTCTAATTAAACGCTTCCTTGTTTGCAGCTTTGTTGCGCGCCTCGGCGACCGAAATCACATTGCGCCGAACCAGATCCGCCAGATTCTGGTCCATGGTCTGCATACCAAGCGACTGGCCGGTTTGAATGGCGGAGTACATTTGCGGAATCTTTGCCTCGCGGATCAAATTGCGGATGGCCGGTGTGCCGATCATGATTTCGTGGGCGGCGGCCCGACCCTGGCCGTCCTTGGTCTTGCAAAGGGTTTGTGAGATCACCGCGCGCAGCGATTCCGAAAGCATCGCACGAACCATTTCTTTTTCCGCCGCCGGGAACACGTCAATGATCCGGTCGACCGTTTTTGCCGCGGATGATGTGTGCAGTGTGCCGAACACCAAGTGACCGGTTTCGGCCGCCGTCATGGCCAACTTGATGGTTTCCAGGTCGCGCATTTCGCCGACCAGGATGATGTCCGGATCTTCGCGTAGTGCCGATTTCAACGCGTTGGTGAATGACAGGGTGTGCGGCCCGACTTCCCGCTGGTTGATCAGACATTTTTTTGATTCGTGCACAAACTCAATCGGATCCTCGACGGTCAGGATGTGACCATAATCGTTTTCGTTGATATTGTTGACCATCGCGGCCAGTGTGGTCGACTTGCCGGAGCCGGTCGGACCCGTCACCAACACCATGCCACGCGGCTGATTGGCAATCTCGGCAAAAATCTTCGGCGCATTCAAATCCTCAAGTGACAGAATCTTCGACGGGATGGACCGCATCACCGCGCCCGATCCACGGTGATGATTAAACGCATTCACCCGAAAGCGGGCCAGATTCGGAATTTCGAACGAAAAGTCACATTCGAGATTCTCTTCGTATTGTTTGCGCTGGCCGTCATTCATGATGTCATAGACCATGCCATGCACATCATCATGGGAAAGAGCGGGCACGTTGATGCGGCGCACGTCACCATGGACGCGGATCATCGGCGGCAGCCCGGCCGACA
Source organism: Burkholderiales bacterium (assembly GCA_031413695.1). Lineage (GTDB taxonomy): Bacteria > Pseudomonadota > Gammaproteobacteria > Burkholderiales > Usitatibacteraceae > UKL13-2. Next base: position 525 of record JANOEV010000242.1, on the reverse strand, counting down.
AATGCAAATCAGAGGCCTTGTTTTTGACCCCGAAGGCCAAGAGTTCAGCGATTTCCATTTATACTTTTCTCTCTCAAAATGACATCTTAAAGTGTGGCTGATTATGTCCCCAATTGACGCAAACTTGCAAGGCGAACAAGGCGTGGCCGGCGTCAAGGCACGACTTGCCGCCGCAATCGCGGGACGCCCCACGAATGGCTGCACAGACGTTTTGTTGGTGGCGGTGTCGAAAACCCGCCCGACCGGCGATATTCGTCGGGCTTTTACCGCCGGTGCGCGACATTTTGGTGAAAATTACGTACAGGAGGCGGTCGAAAAAATGACCGACCTCGATGATTTGAAAGACGTCACACAGGCCGGCGGAATACATTGGCATCAGATCGGTCCGTTGCAAAGCAATAAAGCTGGTCTTGCGGCCCGGCATTTTGACTGGGTACAAAGTGTCGATCGCGCAAAAATTGCCGACGCGCTGAATCAGCACCGGCCAACCAATCTGGGGCCGCTCAATGTGCTGCTGCAGGTCAA
>JANOEV010000241.1:0-4983 GCA_031413695.1 Burkholderiales bacterium | reverse complement strand
GGTCAAAGCGGTACGCGGGCGGCGTCACGTGCATGGCATTCTCCGGACCTGCATCAACAACCGTACAGTTGAGGCGACCGAATATGTTGCACATCTCGACGTGGTCAACCGGCATTCCCACAATAGCCTGCACGCGCAGCGGACGAACGAGTACGGCGTTGCGACGCGGCAGTGTTCCGCCGGCCTCGGTCACCGGGCCGACCGTGGTCTGCGGCGTGCCACAAATTGCGACTGCAAGCTCTGTGGCATATTCAATGCCGTCGCGCGCAGACGTTGGATCAACGCCGCGCTCAAAACGAAATGCGGCGTCAGAATTGATGCCCAAGGTACGCGTCTTTCCCTGAATCACGTCCGGATCAAAATACGCGGCTTCGAAAAATATATTGGTTGTTGCATCGGTGACCGACGACGCCAAACCGCCCATCACACCGCCCATGGCGATCGGCCCTTTGTCATCCGTGATCAGCAGCATATCCGGCTGTAATGACACGTGTTGGGCGTTGAGCAAATTCATGGTTTCGCCGGCGAGCGGAAAGCGCACGTTGATGCCGCCGGAGAGTTTGTCGTTGTCAAACGCATGCATCGGCCGGCCGCGCTCGAGCGTGAGGTAGTTGGTGATATCAACCATCGGCGAAATCGATCGAAAACCGGCGCGCGCCAGACGGCGCATCATCCACGCCGGGGTTGATGCTTTGGCATTGATATTGGTGATCACCCGGCCCAAATAGTGACCGCATGCGCCGGATGCGGTAATTTTTACGGCGCGTTCGATAGCGCTGGTGCTGGCAATAACCGCCGTTTTTGGTGGTCGCAATGTGGCACCGGTGATGGCGGCAAGGTCGCGTGCAACACCGAGCATTGACAGGCAATCGCCGCGGTTGGGTGTCATTTTTAACGTCAGCACAACGTCGTCAAGATCGAGATATTTGCGGACGTCCGCGCCAATCGGTGCGTCACCAGGCAATGCCAGCAATCCGCCATGGTCATCCGACAAGCCAAGTTCACGCGCCGAACAAAGCATGCCATTGGATTCAACGCCACGTAATTTCGCCTGCTTGATCTCAAGGCCCGGCAATACCGCGCCAACCAACGCACATGGAACCCGCATACCGACTGCGACATTTGGTGCGCCACAAACAATTTGCAGCATCGTCCCGGTGCCGGCATCCACCTCCGTGACACGCAATTTATCCGCATCGGGGTGTGGTGAAACGGCCTTGACTTCGGCGACAACAATTCTGGTAAACGCAGCGGCGACCGGCGTTTGCTCCTCAACTTCGAGCCCGGCCATGGTCAATTTGTGCGCGATTTCCTCAACCCCGAGGTCGATCGCCACCAACTCTTTCAGCCAATTAACGGAAACTTTCATGGGTTCAATCGTATTTTTTTAGCGAAACTGTGAAAGGAATTTGACGTCATTTTCGAAAAACAGGCGCAGATCATTCACGCCATATTTCAACATGGTCAGGCGGTCGAGACCCATGCCGAATGCAAAGCCGGAATATTTTTCCGGGTCGATGCCGCCATTTCGCAATACCTGCGGATGTACCACGCCGGCACCGCCGATTTCAAGCCATTTAATCTTGCCGCCCTTGTTTTCCCATTCCATATCAACTTCCACGCCCGGCTCAACGAACGGAAAATAGGATGGGCGAAAGCGGATCTGCATATCGTCACGCTCAAAGAACGCGTTCAGGAACTGGGTCAGCGTTCCCTTCAAGTCGGCGAGGCTGATACCCTCCTCCACCCACAACCCCTCGAGCTGATGGAACATCGGCGAATGGGTCGCATCGTGATCGCAGCGATACACCCGCCCCGGGCAAATAATCCGAATCGGCGGCTTGTGTGTCTGCATATGCCGGATTTGTACCGGTGAGGTATGGGTGCGAAGCAGGTTCTTGCTGCCTTCCAGATAAAACGTGTCATGCATTGAACGCGCCGGATGATTTTCCGGCGTGTTAAGTGCAGTGAAGTTGGTGTAGTCGTCTTCAATCTCGGGGCCGTCCGCCACGCTAAAACCCATGGTCGCAAACAAGGCTTCGATGCGTTCCAACGTTCTCGTTACCGGATGCAGACCACCCACTCCTGATGTCCGTCCTGGCAGCGTCACATCGATTGCCTCACCCGCCAGCTTTGCCTGCAACTGCGCGTCGAGAATCCGGTTTTTGGCGTGGTTCACAAGGGCTTCAACCTGCGTCTTGACGGCATTAATCGTGGCACCGGCGTGCTTCTTTTCTTCAGGCGACAGTTTGCCAAGCGTTTTGAGCTGCTCGGTGAGCGAGCCGGACTTGCCGAGGAATCTTGCCTTGGTTTGCTCGAGATCCGGAATGGATGTCACCGCGTTCAGCGAAGCATTTGCGTCGACAAGAATTTCATCAAGGGTCATATATTCCTTTTATCTGTCCGCTGTTTGGAAATCGAATTTGAAGCGCACCAGCACACAAACAAAAAAGCCCGCCTAGACTACTAAGCGGGCTTTTTGCGATTTTGAACTGCGAAATTACGCGGCGAGCCCGGCTTTGGCTTGCTCAATAAATCGCGCAAATGCCGGCTTGTCCATCACAGCCAGATCCGCCAACACTTTACGATCAACTTCGATGGCGGCTTTCTTCAGGCCGTTCATGAATGTCGAATAGGTCATGCCGCCGTCCCGAACCGCCGCATTGATACGGGCAATCCACAACGAACGAAACACACGTTTTTTATTGCGACGGTCGCGATATGCATATTGACCGGCTTTCATCACCGCTTCTTTGGCGATGCGGTAGACGGTGGAACGACGACCACGGAAGCCTTTGGCGGCGCCCAGGACTTTTTTGTGACGCGCTTTGGCGGTTACACCACGTTTAACTCTAGGCATGGCGGTCTCCTTTACGCGTAGGGCAGCATGGCGCGGACACTGGCCATGTTGGTTGCATGAATTTCAGTCGTGCCGCGCAGCTGGCGTTTCGACTTGGTGGTTTTTTTGGTCAGAATGTGACGCTTGAACGCTTGTGAGCGTTTGATCGAGCCCGAGCCTCTCGGTTTGAAGCGCTTGGCGGCGCCGCTCTTGGTTTTCATTTTTGGCATGATAGTTTCCTGGTTGCCTTACCGCAGCAGGTGGTGGAACGATTCCACACTTTGGACCTGAAGTCGGCTTGTTTACTTCTTGTACTGCAATGCACTTTGCCACTGCCGGAGTAATGCGCTCCTTAAATCTTCTTCTTCGGACCGACCATCATCACCATCTGACGGCCTTCCATTTTGGGAAATTGCTCAATTTGGCCAATTTCCGTCAAATCTGCCTCAACACGTTTCAACAGCTGAAAACCCAGCTCTTGATGTGCCATTTCACGACCCCGGAACCGCAGGGTGATTTTGGTTTTATCGCCTTCTTCCAGAAACCGCTTCAGATTTCGCACCTTGATGTTGTAGTCACCATCGTCGGTACCGGGACGGAATTTAACTTCCTTCACCTGAATCTGTTTCTGCTTCAGTTTCGCTTCGTGAGCCTTTTTCGCTTCGCGGTATTTGAATTTGCCGTAATCCATGATCCGGCACACAGGGGGTTTCGCCGTCGGGGCGATTTCCACCAAATCCAATTCTGCGGTTTCAGCGCGCTGCAGGGCATCGCCCATGCTCACAATGCCAAGTTGCTCACCCTCTGGGCCAAGCAATCGAACCTCGGTGACACCACGAATTTCCGAGTTGATTCGAACGTCTTTTTCGGTAGCGATAAAACTCTCCTGAACATTAACGACAATCTTGGGCCGCCAACGATGGCCGCCTCAAGGACGAACCCCAAATCGGGGTAAAACTTGTATACGAAACGAAACCGGCTTCGGCTATTGCTTCGCCGACACTTCGTCGTTTACGCGGGATATAAATGCCTCGATTGACATTGGGGGGAGATTTTCACCGCCGCCCTTGCCGTCACGAATCCGCGCAGTCACGGTATTAGCGTCCATTTCTTTATCGCCAAGAATCATCTGATATGGTACTTTTTGATCGCTATGTTCCCGTATTTTATAGGAAATTTTCTCATTTCGCAAATCAGCATGCACCCGGATTCCGGCCGCTTTGAGGGCGTCAACCACCTTTGAAACGTAGCCAGACTGGTTTTCGGTCACGTTCATGGCAACGACCTGAACCGCCGCCAGCCAGATTGGCATCGATCCCGCGTGGTTTTCGATCAAAATGCCGATGAACCGTTCAAGCGAGCCGACAATGGCGCGGTGAAGCATGACCGGTGCGACCCGGTTGCTGTGGGCGTCAACATATTCACCGCCCAGCCGCCCTGCCGTGTTGTAGTCGACTTGCATGGTGCCGCATTGCCATGAGCGCCCAATCGAGTCTTTTAGGTGGTATTCGATCTTTGGACCATAAAAGGCACCCTCACCCGGCAGTTCTTCCCAGCTCACCCCGCAAGCGGTCAGGGCATTCCGCAGGGCATTTTCGGCGCGGTCCCAGGTCTCGTCTGAGCCGACGCGTTTATCCGGTCGCAGGGCTATCTTGATTGCTATGTCCTTGAATCCAAAGTCTTTATAGACCGCTAATGCCAAACGATTAAAGTCGGTACATTCCTGCTGGATTTGCTCTTCGGTACAGAAGATATGGCCGTCATCCTGCACAAAACCGCGCACGCGCATGATGCCGTGCAGCGCACCCGACGGCTCATTTCGATGACAGGAACCAAATTCGCCATAGCGCAAAGGCAAATCTCGGTAAGAGCGCAGGTCCGAATTGAACACCAATACGTGACCGGGACAGTTCATCGGCTTGATGCCGTAGTCATGTTTTTCCGACTCAGTCGTAAACATGTTGTCCTGGTAGTTGTCCCAATGCCCGGTCTTCTCCCACAGCGAACGGTTGAGAATCGAAGGGCAGCGAATTTCCTGGTAACCGTTGTCTTGGTAGACGCGGCGCATGTATTGCTCGACCTGCTGCCAAATGGTCCAGCCCTTGGGGTGCCAAAACACCATGCCCGGCGCTTCTTCCTGCATG
>JANOEV010000240.1:0-7511 GCA_031413695.1 Burkholderiales bacterium | reverse complement strand
TGATTGGTGGTGTCGACAATCACGTTATAGGTAACGACACCCTGGTTGATGGTCGGGTTCAGGCGCACCAGGCGAATGGCACCGACAAAATCCCGCTCAGGGTACGCATCGACGTTGAACTTGACCGGCATGCCCTGTTTAACCGTGCCGACGTCAGCCTCGGCGACCGAGGTGTCGATTTGCATGGCATCAAGGCTTTGCGCGATTTGAAACAGGGTCGGCGTATTAAAACTGGCAGCGACGGTCTGACCAAGATCAATCTTCCGGTCAATCACGATACCGTTGATGGGTGAGCGAATGATGGTGTACGAAAGGTTGGTCTTTTCCCGATCAAGTTGCGACTTCACCTGTGCCACGGTCGCCTTGGCGACATCCAGATCGCGGGTATTTTGTTCGAGTGTGGCGTCGGTGATAAAGCCTTTTCGCACCAATTCCTGATTGCGTTTCAAGGTGCTTTCCGCAAGGCGCAATGACGCCTCTGCCGAGCGCATGTTGGCTTCGATCTGTGCCAACGCCGCCTTGATCAGGGCTGGATCAAGTTCCAGCAACACCTGGCCGGCAGTGACCGGTTTGTTGAAATCGGTGTAGAGCTTGATCACCGTACCGGACACCTGTGTGCCGACGTTGACCACGGTCACCGGATTGACCGTGCCGTTGGCGGTGATGCGTTGGACCACCGAGCCGGTGTCAACGGTGACGGTACGGTAACGATCGGCTTTGGTTTCTTCCTGCTTTTTGCGGTATTGCATCATGCCGGCCGCAACCACAGCGACAAGAATGAGCGGAATCAGTACTTTGAGCCTGAAAACAAAACGAGCCAGCGACTTGATGAAATTCATTTTAGGGGGCGGTGGGGTGGGCTGGGAAGCGTGCCGCAACAACCGGCAGCAACAAGAATCAAACAATCAGACAAGATTTTACTTGGTTTGGACGCTATCAACCGATGGCAAATGACAGGGATGACGCGATCGGGGGATATTTTTCCGCGCTTCGTCCGCAAGCCGTCATTGAGTCGATATTGCCGGACGAATCGTCAGCCCGTTCGATATCGCCGAGAGGAAATATTCGAGGTCGTTGAATGGTGCTGAATGCAGTGGGAGAGGCTCGGCACCGACGCGCGCCATGCAGCGTTGAAACTGGTGTTGCAGGCTGCGGACACCGCCACCGGGCTCAACCCGCGGCCATGCAAGCACCTGTCCGACTGCCGGTGAAATACCGACGCCATCGACAATCTTGCCGGCCTGCAACACATGGCAGGAGGCGCAGGCGAGGTCCTGTTCACCGATGCGCCTGGTAAACCAGCCACGACCGGCCAAATAGCGGTCGCGTGCGCTGTTTTCACCAGCGACTGCCGGTACCCGAACATTGAGTTTTTGGCCGACCGACAGACTACGAATATAGGCGGACAACGCGCCCATTTTTAACGTTTCGCCGACCCCAATGGGGGCCTCACCCTGCTGGGGCAGGCACTGGTTAATGGCCATTTCCAGCGTGACCACCCGGCCGGCAACGGCGTCAAACTGCGGATAGTTGACCGCCGCCCGCCGCCCGCCATTGGGGAAACAAACCGCCATGGATTTGCCATTCTTGAACTTGCGGTTGAACTGTTTTTTGCCAATTGCCAGAATATCGTTGACGTTGGTGGCATGCGCGCCACCAAGCGGCGTCACCGCCACGCCCGGCGTAAAGCTCGCGCCGCCCTGACTCCATTCATCAACCGGCACGCCCGGCAAGCGTTTCTGGATCGCCGCGACAAGCGATGCACGGTCTTGTTCCGGTGTGGGGGCGTCACGCTTGACGCTGTTTGCGGCTGGTTGTGCCCGAACCGACGCAACACCGACCAGCGATACCAACACCAGCGTCGCCAGAACAGTGATACGCCTGAGTGGCAATAGACTTGCGCTTGCAATCACCAGCAACAACTGTTGACGACCGCTCAAGCGCGCCAACCTGTCATTTTGACGTCGTGCTGCCGGTAAATCGTTCGCGATCGCGATCGCGGTCATGGTCTGTGCGCTTTTCGCCCGGCAACAGGGCGCGGTTATTGTATTCGTTTTTGAGTTCGCGCAGACGCGACTCGGTGCTGGAGGCGTCATAAAAATCGCCGTCTTTTGCCTTGAGTGCGATCTCAAGCTGTTCAACCGCACCAACCAGATTGCCGCGCCGGTAGTACGACTCGGCAATGGCGCGGTGTTGCGCCTGCTTCTTTCCCTTGCGCTCAAAACACTTGGCCGCCAGTTCGTGCAGCTTCGGGTCATCCTGAATAGATTTGAGCCGCTCGGTGGCAAGGCTTAACGCCTCGTCGATTTTGCCCGCCTGATAGTGCGCATCAATCAGGCCGAGTGCCAACGCGCGACTGTCGGGAAAACGTCTCGCTGCTTCACGATAGGTGGTAATTGCGGCGTCAAATCGCCCCTGGCTCAGTTGAATTTCGGCGCTCAGGTTTTCAATCCATGGATGGATCGATGGCGCGCTGCGGATACTCGCCAATTCGCGTTCGGCGCCGGCAAAGTCACGCGCCCGTGCGAGCGCCATGGCCAATCCATAAACATCAGCGCGGTTGCGCAGCACGGTGCGTTCGGCAATGGCGGCACGAAAAAAAGTGATGGCGTCGTTGTTGCCCAGGCTCATTACCCGCAACTTGGCCTGCGCCAGTCGGTAGTCCGGGCTTTCGACATAGGCCCGAAGGTTTTTTTCGCCTTCAGTGGCGAGTTGGTCAATGCGATTTTGCATGTCGGCAATCCGCTCGGTGGTCAGCGGGTGGGTGCGAAGATAGCCGGGTGCCTTGCCTTCGTTGTGGCGGTTGGCGCGCAACAGACGGTCAAAAAAACCGACCATGCCCTGCGGATCAAAGCCGGCACGCATCATGATCTGGATGCCGATGCGATCCGCTTCGCGTTCGAAATCACGGGTGTAATCGAGTTGATTCTGAATCGCCAGCGCCTGGCTGCCGACAATCGCCGCTTCGGTCGCCTGGCCGGCCGAAGCTGAACCGGATCGTGCGGCCAATACCGCCGCGGCGAGCGCCGCCAATTGCATGATGCCGCCGGTGCGTTGTCCCATTGCACCTCTGGCGGCATGGCGCTGGGTAACGTGGGCAATTTCGTGGCCCATCACGCCGGCGAGTTCAGATTCGGTGCGTGACGACAGTATTAGTCCAGAGTGGAATCCGACAAATCCGCCCAGCAGGGCAAACGCATTGATCGAGTCATCATTGAGCACAAAAAATTCGAAATCGCGGCGGTTATCGTTGGTGCTGCCGCGCGATGCGGTGATCAACCGGTTACCCAATGCGGCAATGTAATCGTTGATTTCAGGGTCTTCAACAAACGCGCGGTCGCCGCGCACATCAAGCATAATCCGTTTGCCAATGGCACGTTCCTGCGGTTCTGTCACCATGGCGTCGGACGCGTCGCCCAGATCCGGCAGACTTTGGGCGTAGCCGGCTGGGATGACGGCGGTGTTGGTGGCCAACAAAGCTACCATCACCAGTCTGGCGGTCAATTTCATCGCAGGTGAACGCGGTCGGACTGCCACATTGCCGAAGGACGGCGCCGGATGATCGTGCTGACAACAAGTTTTCAACAACGGATGGTCTCCTGAATGAACATCGATTTGGATGCGATATTTCGGTACCAGTTCCCTGAACCCCGGCCTTTTCCGGCTGCTCAATTGTAACAAGCCACACATGATGGAACTGATATGACGAAATTGAACCATTTTGACGATCATGGCAACGCGCATATGGTCGATGTTGGCAATAAAGCCGAAACACACCGGGTTGCGGTCGCGGCCGGTACGATCCAAATGCAGCCCCAGACGTTTTTACTGGTCAAATCAGGAACGGCAAAAAAGGGTGACGTGCTTGGTGTCGCGCGAATAGCCGCAATCCAAGCCGCCAAACAGGCGGCCGGTTTGATCCCGCTGTCGCATCCGATTCCAATCAACAAGGTCGCAATTGCCTTCGACCTTGACGAGAGCAGCAGTACGATCCATTGTCACGCCACCGTCGAAACGTTTGGCCGCACCGGCGTGGAAATGGAGGCGCTGTGTGCCGCGAGCATCGGCCTGCTGACTATTTATGATATGGTCAAGGCGGTTGATCGTGGCATGGTGATCAGCAACGTCCGACTGCTGGAAAAACATGGCGGTGCGTCCGGCGATTGGGTGCGTTGATTGTTTTCCTGCTAAGCCAAAAGACGGGTTGCGCCACCAATCGCGCCACACGCCAAAATCACCCAGATCACATTGGCCTTGAAACGCAGCAAGGCAACAGCGGCACCGAGGGTGATCAGCGCCGCAAACACGTCAAAGCCGCCTGAAAATGGCGCGGCAGCGGATGCTTTCGGCCACCATACATGCCACGCAAAAAACAGTGCAAGATTGGCGATCACCCCGACCACCGCGGCGGTAATGGCGTTGAGCGGGCCGGCCAGTTGCAGGTTGTCGCGGGTTGACTCGATAAACGGCGCGCCGACAAGAATAAAAACAAACGACGGCAGAAACGTGAAATACGTGACCACACATGCCGCCAACGCGCCGGACAAAAAAGCATTGCCAACCACGACATCGTTCGCCACGCCACCAAGGTAACCAACAAAAGCAACCACCATGATGAGTGGGCCGGGAGTGGTTTCCCCTAGCGCCAGGCCGTCGATCATTTGTTGCGGCGTAAGCCATTGAAAGGTCTCAACCGCCCCTTGATAAACGTAAGGCAACACGGCATAGGCACCGCCAAATGTCAGCAGGGCGGCTTTGGTAAAAAACCAGCCCATTTGGCTGAGCGTCGATTGCGCGCCACCATTTATCACCAATCCAGCCATCGCGATGACCCAAAGCGCCAGCCCGATTGCTGCGAACAATGCCATGCGAGACCAGCGAAATTGGGCGTGTGCCGGCACCGGCGTATCGTCGTCGATCAACGCCGGGGCAGTACCGGCATGTTTTTGTGCGTGCCCGCCACCGGCGGCAAATGCGCCGGGGATGATGCGCCCACCAAGCCAGCCAAGTAAAGCGGCAGTGGCAATGATGGCGGGGAAGGGGACGTCAAAGGCAAAAATCGCGATAAATGCCGCCACAGCAATGGCAATCAACCAGCCATTACGCAGGGTGCGTCCGCCGATGCGCCAAGCTGCCTGCAACACGATTGCCGTCACAGCCGGCTTGATGCCGCTAAAAATGGCCTGCACAAACGGCAGGTCGCCGAAGCTGACATAGATCCACGACAACGCCACCAGAATCACCAATGACGGCAACACAAACAAGCTGCCGGCGATAATCCCACCAACGGTGCCGTGCATCAGCCAACCCAGATAGGTCGCCAGTTGTTGGGCTTCGGGGCCGGGCAACACCATACAATAGTTCAGCGCGTGCAAAAACCTCTTTTCTGAAATCCAATGGCGCACCTCGACCAATTCACGATGCATGATGGCAATTTGCCCGGCCGGCCCGCCGAATGAGATCAGGCCGAGTTTGAGCCAGAAGCGAAATGCAAGCGCGGGCGAAATTGCGCTCATGCCTTGGCCTTGAACAAGTCGGCATTGTGGATTTCAGAGTGCGCCGATTTTAGCCATGCATAGAGTGCGTCATATACCAGCATTCCTTGAGCCAGCATGTCGAGATCGTGTTTGTAAAGCGCTGACAGGCCCAGCGAGACGGCCAATAAGCCGGATGATTGTGGTGTGAGTTCGGGGTGTCCGGTATCCGCGCCGCGGACAATTTTTGCCAGTTCGGCGAGTGCCGCATCCTCGATCGCGAAGTCGTCGATCAACGCGTCGAACGTACAGCGTTCTGCATCAATGCCACGGTGGGTAAAAGTGACGCCGGGAACGTCATATGGAATCGCGTTTAGAGCCTTTGCGTCCTGCAAGACAGCTGACGCCGGCACATACAAGAACTCGGCGTTTGGATCGATAAACCAGCGGATCAGCCAGGGGCAGGCAATACGATCAATCTTGGGTCGTTCGCGCGTGATCCAACGTGACGGCGTATGCGGGGCAGACGGCACCGAACAGGCGGGATTTTTCTTGATCGTCATGCCGTGATGTGTTTTCCACGCCTCAATGCCGCCTTCCAGAAAAAACGCCTGCATATTGGCGTGGCGCAGCGTGGCGCAGACGTTTTTACTGATCTCGTGGCCGTGCACACAATAGACAACGATATCGCGGTGTGTCGGCAAATATTTGCGCCAGTCGGCGACGGCAAACGGGTCCCGCCAGGTGGCACCGGCAATCATGACCGGGTCACCGGCAAAGGCCTGATCGCGGCGTACGTCGAGAATCAACGGTTGTTGTGCCGATCCCAGGCGGGCGGCAAGTGGCGCAACGGCAATAGGGTGAGCGATGGTGTCCATGGAATCGTCCTTTTGTTGAGGGAGTCAGACTTGGACGGGACACCGTCTTGGCGAAGAAATACTGCAGCAAGTTTGCGACGGGAGTCTGTGTTCCCGAGTCGACAATATAGCGCGGGCGCCGTCAGGCGGCAAGCAACGACTTGAAACGCCGTGAATTGCCGGCATCTTGGTAAACTAGCCTCAACACTTAATTTTTACCATCTGTATCGTGTACCGACCGGCGCCAATATGACCACCACCGCAATTGATAAAGAACTCGACGTCAAAGGGCTTAACTGTCCGCTACCGATTCTGCGTGCAAAAAAAGCGCTCACCGACATGACCTCCGGACAGGTGCTGAAAGTGATTGCGACCGACCCCGGCTCCGTCAAAGATTTTGCGGCATTCTGCAAACAAACCGGCAATCCGTTGTTATCTTCTGCGGATAGCGGCAATGACTTTACGTTTTTGATTGCAAAACGCTAGTATTGACCGGTGTTTTCAGATGTTTTTGCCCGAAAAGGCTTGCCGGATAACGAGTTTTTGCTCTTAGCGCGCCTGACTATTGCCCATTGAAGTTGGGTTTGCGCTTCTCGACAAACGCGGTAACGCCTTCATTGAAGTCATGGCCGCCAACGCATTCGGCAAACAACGCGATTTCCCGGTCAAGGTGCTGACGCATCGGCGTTTCAAACGATTGATTCAGCAATTTCTTGGCGTTGGCAAACGCCCGTGTCGCGCCATGACTCAACCGTGCGGCAAGCGTGGCAACCTCGGTTTCAAGCGCATCGGCCGTCACTACGCGGTTAACCAGGCCCAGTTGCAGTGCGCCCGCAGCGTCAATGGTATCGGCGAGCATGATCAATTCGGTGGCTTTTTTGATGCCAATCATGCGCGGCAAGAACCAGGTCGAGCCGCCATCCGGTGACAGGCCGATCTTGGTATAGGCGGTGTTGAAGGTGGCTTTCTCAGAGGCAATGGCAAAGTCACACGCCAATGCCACACTTACCCCGGCACCGGCGCAGGCACCCTGAATCTGTGCAATCACCGGAAACGGCATGTTGCGTATCGCAACAATACTGTCGTGCAGCGTGTCACCCATCGGCTTAATGGCGGCGGCGAGTCCCGGGTCGTCTTTGCGCGCATGAAACAAGCCGACATCACCGCCGGCCAGAAACGC
>JANOEV010000239.1:0-2007 GCA_031413695.1 Burkholderiales bacterium | reverse complement strand
CAGCAGCGGCAGCGTGATGTCGGTGAACTGCCGCCATTTGCTCGCACCGTCGACATCTGCCGCTTCATAGAGCGACTTCGGAATCGTCTGCAATCCCGCCAACAAAATAAGCGCCATGAATGAAGATGTTTTCCAGATGGTGGCGATACAGATTGCCATCATCGTTAAGGTCGGCGAGTTAAACCAAATTTGCGGTGCCAGTCCCACGCGCTGCAGCAGGTCGTTAATCACACCGTACTCGCTGTGAAAAAACCAAGCGAAGATCAGGCCGACAAATGCGAGCGGTGTGGCCCACGGCAGCAGCAATGACAAACGAATCGGCCCGCGCCACTTAAACGGCATGTTCGCCAGCAGCGCCAACCCGAGCCCGACAACAAGAGAGCCGGGCACCGTCACCAACACAATGATCATGGTGTTTTTGGTCGCACGCCAAAACTGCGCATCCGCCAGCAGCAGTGCGTAATTCTCCAGACCCACCCAGCGCGACGGCGCGCCGGTGAGCAACCGCACGTCGTTAAAACTGTTCCAGACCAACGTCGCAACCGGATACACAACGATGATGGAGATAAAGATAAATGCCGGCGCCAACAGCAGTGCCGCGAGGGTCGTCTCGTTCATATCGGCGAGCCGATCAAATAACGGGCGTTTAGGTTGAGTGGAGTTCATTGCGCGTTTACCGTAGAGCCCGCTTAATACGATGCTCGATTTCATCCAGCGCCGCATCGGGCTTCCGCGCGCCCGCCATGACCGCATTGGTGTTCAAGCGCAGCGCATCGGAGATCGGCCGATACATGGGGGTCACGGGGCGGGGGCGCGCGGTTTCGACCACCGGCAGTGCATCCGCCAGCCACGGGTTCACACGCAAGACATCGGGGTCGGTAAACACGTCGGCAAACACCGGTTGCATCGAGCCGCGGATGGCAAGTTGTTTTGCCACTGCCGGGCTGGACAACCAACGCACCAGCTTTACGGTTTCAGGTTTGTTGCGTGAAAAAGCGGAAACCGCCCAGCTCCAGCCACCCATACACGAAACCGATTCACCACCCGGCATCGCGGGTAGTTTCACCACGCCGACCCTGTCCTTCACGCGCGAATCGGCGCCACTTTGAAACAGATTCCAGCCGTAGCCCCAAAGTACGCCGAACACCACCCGACCAGCTTGAAACTCCTTGCGTGTATCGTCGGTACCGACTTCCGAAACGTTCGCTTTGCTTACACCGTCACTAATCATTTGACGCCACATGGCAAGCCCCGCCTCCGCTTTCTGGCGATCGAACTGCAGTTTGCCGTCCTTAACCACTTCCCCGCCCATACTCCAATATGGCAACAAGAATGTGCAAACCGTGCCTTCGATGGCTTTGGCTTGGAAACTCAGCCCCTGAAGATTTGGATCTTTTTCTTGCGCCATGACTTTCTTGGCGATTCGTGCGAGTTCGGGCCAGGTCGTTGGCGGTTTTTCGCCGACCTTTTCCAATAGATCCTTGCGGTAATAGAGGTACATCGCGTCCGAAAACGCGGGTAACGAAATAGTTTTGCCGTCGATGGTGTTCGCCGCGCGATACAGCGGCAAATAACGCGAAAGAAATGCCTCCCGTTCGTTGCCGAGGCCGAGATAGGGGTCGATCGGCTCCGCCCATTTTGCAGCTGCGTATTGCGCGGGCCGGACAACGTCGATCAAAAATGCATCGAGTGACGTATCACGTGCCGTCAACACGGTATTGAGATAACGCTGCAGCAATTCAGATGTGGCACCGCCGGATTCAAGGGTTACTCTCACGCCCGGATTCGCCGCTTCGTAGTCCTTCAAGAGTTCACGAAAAATATCCGGACGATGCTGGCCGCCGACCAGCACCTTGAGATTCGTTTGGGCGTTCGCCGCAGGGACGAAGCTCAGCGCAATGACGGAAACCATCGTTAGCAGCGTCATCCCAGCGGAGGCTGGGATCCAGTCCGTCCATCCAACCGCAGATAAACGACGGGGGACATGTAACGCAAATTGTAGGGGAG
>JANOEV010000238.1:0-1952 GCA_031413695.1 Burkholderiales bacterium | reverse complement strand
GGGATTGTTTCGGGGTGGTGCGGGTCGAGAAAGCAATCGCCCCAGTCGATGACCGAAAGCGTCTCGAACGGGTCAAAGCCAAACGGGAAGGCGAGCAATTCGGCAAGTTGCACGGTGCTGGTCAAACGCGCGCTCGATATCGGTGCACAGACGTTGATGTTTCCGTTTGTGCAAAACGCGGAAGACGCAAAACGCGCGGTGGCGTCAACGCGTTATCCGACCGCAACCGATCTCAGTGGTACACGCGGCTTTGCCGCGATGCATCGTGCCAGCCGATATGCCACCGCACCGGATTACGGCAAGCGCGCCAATGACGGCATTTTCAAGATGATTCAACTCGAAACACCGGCGGCGATTGCAAAGCTCGAGGAGATCGCGGCAGTTGAAGGCGTTGATGCGCTCTTCATGGGGCCCGGCGATTTATCCGCAAGCATGGGTGTCATCGGTAACGTCGCCGACCCGAAAGTACAAGCGGCGCTAAAGGACGCTGCGTCACGTGCGAGAGCAGTGGGCAAACCAATTGGTATCGTCGGCCCAACGCCAGAGATGGTCGGGCAGTTCATCGACTGGGGATACAGCTACGTGGCGATTGCCTCAGATATGGGCATGATGATGCGCCAAGCAAACGCGATGATTAGTGCGCTCAAGCCGTCACTCGCTAAAGCTGTTAATTCATCGGTGTATTGACCATGTCAGGTGTCTCATTACAGAAGGTCACTAAGGTCTACGATGGTGGCATAAACGTGATCCACGGTGTGGATCTGGAAATTGCGCAGGGCGAGTTTGTGGTGTTCGTCGGCCCGTCAGGTTGCGGCAAATCGACACTGCTACGCATGATCGCCGGCCTCGAATCCATCAGCGGCGGCACCATTTCCATCGAGGGTCGGGTCGTTAACGATCTCGCACCACGCGAGCGCGACATCGCCATGGTTTTTCAGGACTACGCGTTGTATCCGCACAAGGATGTATTCGAGAACTTGGCATTTGGCCTGCGCTTGCGCAAATTTTCGGAAGATGAAGTCAAAAAGCGTGTGAACGACGCTGCCGCGATTCTGAAGATTGAACATTTACTCGAACGCAAACCGCGCGCACTCTCCGGCGGCCAACGGCAGCGTGTCGCGATGGGTCGTGCGATCGTGCGTCAACCCAAGGCATTTTTGTTCGACGAACCACTCTCCAATCTCGATGCGCTGCTTCGTAGCGAAATGCGTACCGAGATCAAAAAATTGCATCAACGTCTTGGTGCCACCACCATCTACGTGACACACGATCAGGTCGAAGCCATGACGTTGGCGCAACGCATTGTGGTGCTCTCCGGCGGCAACATCATGCAAGTCGGCACGCCGGACGAGATATACAACCAACCCGTTTCAAAATTTGTGGCGGGTTTTACCGGCGCACCGCCGATGAATTTTTTGCAGGGCAGCCTTGAGGTGTCTGACGACGCTGCGATGGTTGTGTTGACCGGGGGTGTGCGATTGCCGCTTGCGCCAAGCTGGCGAACGCGCGTGGCAGGTCGGAACGGGCTCGACATCGAGTTCGGCATACGCCCTGAAGACATTAGCGTTGAAACGGGGGGAGAAAAGGCGGCGGTGTCTGGGACCGTCGTGGTCGCCGAACCCTTAGGCGCAGAAACACTGGTGACGTTTGCTTGTGCCGGTGGGGAGGTCATCGCCAGGATGCCGCCATCGGTCAATCATCGACCCGGCGATTCAGTCATCATCTACGTCGATATGCAAAAGTGCCATGTGTTTGACCGCGCCAACGGTTTGGCACTCTGAATGGGCGACCCGTTGATAACTCCCCTACAATTTGCGTTACATGTCCCCCGTCGTTTATATGCGGGTGGTTTGACGGACAGGATGCCAACCACCGCGGGGGTTACGCAGCTAACCATTGTTTAAGTCATTTCGCGGAACTTAGTACCAGCGGCGGACCCCCCAAACAAAAAA
>JANOEV010000237.1:0-6361 GCA_031413695.1 Burkholderiales bacterium | reverse complement strand
TCGTAGTTCCACCATGCCCGTTCGAAATCGAGCATGGCGGCGGAGCGTTCATCGAGCATCAGTGCACAGGTTGGCCGCTGCGAGGGCCGATATTGAGACAGTTTTGTTAACGTCAATTGTACCGTCATCATTGAAGGTGACAATAGAAAGTTCACGCAGGGTGGCGGGGTAGGTGTCGCGAAAGTACAGTTCGGCCTCGGCACGTTTTTGTTCGAATTCCGAGGCCGGACGGCCGCGGCCGATGGTGATATGCGGCTGGTAGACAATATCGTCGCGCAAAAATGTCTGCAACACGCCGCGATAAAGCCGGTCGTGCAATTCGGTAATGGCGTCGCGTCGCAGGTCGCACATCAACAGGACAAATTCACCCTGCACCGTTTCGACGCCACGGAATGTTGCCGGCAAGGCCGGCCATCCGGCGGCAGCGTGTTTGATGTGGCTGGCGAGCTGCGCGACGGTTAAATTGGCGTGAAACGGGAAGACAATACTGACGTGGGCCGCGATGGCAGCCGCATGCGGGTCGTGGTTGCTGCGAAATTGCTGAATACGTTGCTGGATCAGCGGGTCTTTGAACGCCGGAAACCAGACGATGGCACGGCGCGGCAACGGCGGGCGAAAAGTGAGTTGTCGAACATTGCGCCGGCGCACGGTGTTTCCTCGAATGCAATGACAAAAACTACCGGGTTGATTCGAGTGACTTTAATTCGTCAACCGTGTTGATGTTGGCAAACGCCGATTCGACATCATTAAACGACACCTCAACCACCTTGAGACTGGCATACCATTTATCAATCTTGCGTTGGCCGCTGGCGAGAAAGGTGTGCAGGTGTGATGCCAAGGCGGTTTTGGTCAGACAAAACACCGGATGCGCCTGATCAAACGTCTTGGCGACCGCAAGATCGGCATCGTGCTCGGTCAGCGCACAACGCAAACGCGTGACCAGATCAAGCGGCAGGAATGGCGAGTCGCACGGCGCGGTGGCAATCAATGGGGTGGTGGCGTTGGACATACCAATATGCAATCCCGCCAGCGGGCCTGCAAACCCGTCAATTGCGTCCGGCACAACACGGTGACCAAATGCCGCGTAGGTATCGATATTGCGGTTGGCGTTGATGATGATGGTATCGACCTGCGGCTGCATACGCGCGAGTACATGCGCCACCATCGGCTTACTTTGAAATATCTGCAAACCCTTGTCGACGTCACCCATGCGCGAGCCGCGGCCGCCGGCGAGGACGAGGCCGGTGATCATTGGCATCATGCAACGAACCTCGATTGCCCGGCAAATAACAAATAGTGCTTGTTGACTGCGCGGCCGATCATGGTGATGCCGACCCGTTTGGCGATGTCGTAGCCCATTTGTGTCAAACCGGAACGTGAGACCAGGAACGGGATACGCATTTGTGCGGCCTTGATCACCATCTCCGAGGTCAGCCTGCCGGTGGTGTAGAAAATCTTGTCGCCGCCATCGACGTCCTCGAGCCACATCCAGCCGGCGATGGCGTCAACCGCATTGTGGCGGCCGACGTCCTCGACAAAGGTCAATATCGTGCCGTCAACGCTGCTGGCGAGTGCGCAACCATGCACCGCACCGGCTTGTTTATAAATCGACTCGTGGATGCGTACATTGTTCAACATGGCGAACAGGGTTTCTTGTTTCAGCAACACGTCGTCACGCAAATGAATCGTGTCGATTTCTTCCATCAGGTCACCAAACACGGTGCCTTCACCGCAACCGGTGGTCTTGGTGCGTTTGGCCATTTTTTCGTCGAGATTTTTCAGGCCGTTGCGGGTGGTGACGGAACACGCGTTGACATCCCAATCGACCTGTACCGATACGATGTCCTCAATCGACGGCAATAGCCGCTGGTTGCGCAAATAACCGATCACCAGTGCTTCCGGTGCGGCGCCGAGGGTCATGATGGTGAGAATCTCACGCTTGTCGACGTAAATGGTCAGCGGATGTTCACCGGCGATTGGCGTCGGTTGGGTGGCACCGTGTTCATCGATCGCATCAACCGTAAATGTTGAGGGTCGCGCAGCGTGCGTGAGTTCGGGGCGATATGCCATCGGTTATTTCTTCCTGCCGCTGATGAGCATGGTGAAACCGAACGCCGACACCATCAAGGTCAACAACAACACAAACGTGCTGGTGCCGCCGGTCGATTGCGCGGCAAACAAAAAAATCACCCATGGGGCGAGCAGCAACAACAGAGCGATGGCGTATTTCATGTGTTTCAAAGTCCAATCAACACGGGCCTCAACAAACATTTGTGTCTGAAAATGCCCGTCAATAAAGGGGTTTAATCTTTCTGTTTTTTGTCCCGCGTTGACCCGTCATCGATCGCGTCAATGGTCATATACAGGGTCAACCCGGGTGCGCCGCCAGTGCCCGGCAATTGTATCGATCCCTGTCTGCCCAATGCCAACCGCAGGGCCAATTCCATCGTGCGGGTGCTTTTGACGGGTTGGTCGCTGACGGTTTTTTCATCGATGGTTCTAACATTGACCGCCACGTCGACATTGTTGTCGCCATCCAAAGTGGGAATTAGGTCCACATTCACAAACGACGATGGCAGGCGCTGGCCGGTTACGGTGGTCTCGGCCTCGTTGCCGACGGTGACAGAGGCACGTGTACCGTTTTTGACTACCAACGTCGGCGTTGCAATCACGCTGTAGCCCGACGAAATTTGAACGCTGATTTTGAGCGTTTGTGCATCGACATGTTCGCTAAACGCCGCCAAACCAGCCACAACGCCGTATAGCGTCAGCAGGGAAATCACATTTTTGCGCACAAAGCCTCCGGCATCATTTGGGCGAACCCGCCGCATCACGCAACCACTTTACCAGTGGATATGCCGCCTCGCAGCGGTCGCCGACCCACACGGCCAGATCTTTCGGCGGCTTCTTGACCAGACTGGTTTCGATCACACAATAAAAATGCCGGTTCTTGATGTGTTCAATCATCGGCAAATCGGCCGCATAACCTTTTGGCGGGCGGGTCATACGATCCTCGTCGGACAACCCGGCATAGACGGCGGCAAATTGTTTGTTCTTCAGCATGGCGGAAAAGGTTTTTGGCGTGTTGGCCAGTGCGTCACGAATTCTCTTTTGCACATCCTTATCCGGCCCCCACATGCCACAGGCGACCAGCAGCGTACCTTTGTGGTCGATATGGAAATAGTAGACCGGCTTGGACTTGTCGGTGGTGCGTGCGCCGATGACCGCGCCGATGTGATTTTTGAACGGTGCCTTGTCTTTGGTAAAGCGCACGTCGCGATAGATCCGGAACAGCGCCTTTTTTGCCTCGAACGGGCCCAGATTGGTGTCGAATTTTTGGATGCGTTTCCCAACCTCGGCCACGAGATCAATAAACTCGGCACGCAAAATATCGTAATGCGGTTTATTGTGTAAAAACCAGGGCTTGTTATTATTTTCGTGCAGTTCGGCGAGGAACTGGAGCAGGGCGGGGAGGTGCATGTTGATCTTGACTCTTCAAACGTGGATTGGTTGCCGTGGCGCACGGGTCGTTCGCCAATCAGACGGTCTAGCCGCCGATAAAACTCATCTCAACTTTCTTGTCGCGCGATATCTGGCCGGCGGTATCAGCGGTGCGGACTTCCGAATAGTTGTCACGCCGTTGCTGCCAGATGCCCGCCAACGCGGTGCGGATAGGGGCGTCGGCATCATCGCCGGTCACGCTGCTCTTGCCAGCCCGCAGCAGTGACTTCAGATCGTAGCCCTTTTGCGCAAACAGACAGGTGTAGAGCGAACCATCCGTCGACAGCCGTGCGCGGGTGCAGCTGCTGCAAAACGCCTCGGTCACACTCGAAATCACGCCGAATTCTCCGCTGCCATCCAGATACGTCCAGCGTTTGGCAACCTCGCCAATATGGTTCGGATTTGCCGGGGCGCAGGCAAATACATCTTTGATTTGCCGCACCACGTCACGCGACGGGATGACGTCGTCCATGCGCCAGCCGTTGGTTGAGCCGACATCCATGAATTCGATATAACGGACGATGTTGGGCGAGCCCTTGAAATAACGCGCCATCTCGACGATCTGATGATCATTGACGCCGCGTTTGACCACCATGTTGATTTTGATGCGATCAAATCCGGCCGCATTCGCCGCCTCAATCGAGTCAAGTACTTTCGTGACCGGAAAATCGACATCGTTCATGGCGCGAAAAGTGGCGTCGTCCAGCGAGTCTAGTGAAATCGTGAGCCGGCTCAGGCCGGCGGCTTTGAGTGCGGCGGCCTTTTGCTTCAGTGCGCTGCCGTTGGTGGTCAGCGTGATATCGAGCGACGGCGCGTCGTTTCGCAGCCCTGCCAGCATTGCAACCAAGTTTTCAATTCCGCGCCGCATCAGCGGCTCGCCGCCGGTCAATCGCAACTTTGTGACACCAAGCCCGATGGCAATACGCGCCACGCGGGTGATTTCTTCAAATGTCAGGACTTCATCGTGCGGCAGGTATTGGTAATTGTTGTCGAACACCTCTTTGGGCATGCAGTAGGTGCAGCGAAAGTTGCAACGGTCTGTGACCGAAATGCGCAAATCGCGGATGCGGCGTCCACGGGTGTCGACGAGTGTGGCGGCATCGACCGGCCCGGTTGGCGTCGGCATGGCAAGCGTGCGCTGGTCGAGAATTGGAATGACGGTTGAAACCATGCGGGAAGTATAGCCGCGGTATGTGTCGCTGATCGTTTTGCCGCGGGGTCGTCGTCAAATATCGCTTAATATCCAAACATGACTAATTCCCCCAATCCCCATCCTTCATTTGCGATCTCGGTCGTGATGGAGAAGGTGGCGATCAACAACCGTTGGCAACCGTTTAAATGGCAGCCGGCCGGCATTCTGCCGGATGACGGCTCTCGCAGCGGTCCGGTCAATTTGGGTACGCGCGAGGGATTGATGCAGGTGTTGTGGCCGGGTTTCGTGCTGCAGGTATTTCCGGATGAAGCGGAGGGGAATTATTTGAATGTCACCTCGCCCGAGCCGCGCGTGTTTGTGATGTACCGATTTGATGACGACACAACTGACGCATTTCCGCATTCGGTAACACTTTCCTACAATGAAGCGGCGCGCTGGATGGATGCGCAGGAAAAGGTTGACGGCGTGGCAATGCCGGCGGAGATTTTTGCGGCGCTGTCCGATTGGGTGCGCGACAACTACAAACCGCCGGAAAAGAAGCAACGCATCCGCCCCAAATCGTTTGAGAGCAAGGAAGGCCGTTACAAAAGCGGGATGTCATCGTGAGCCAGGATGGTTTTTTTTCGCGTTGGTCGAAACGCAAGTTGGCCGACACGCCGGATCCGGTAATAACACCGGTGGCACCGATAGCAGATACGATAACAGCGGCGCAGCCAGTCACTAAATTAACAAAGTCGCCAGTTGGCGGGCAGATTGCGGCAAAAACACCTGAAAGCGCGCGTCAGTCGGACGCATTGGGCGTCGCGCCGCAATCTGAACGTCCGGACCCGCTGCCGGCAATTGCATCGTTAAACCCGCAATCCGATTTTTCGCCATTCATGGCGAAGGATGTATCGCCGGAACTGCGCAATCAGGCCATGAAGTTGCTGTTTGCCGATCCGCATTACAACGTGATGGACCGGCTCGACATCTATATTGATGACTACGGTATTCCGGACCCGTTGCCGCCTGATTGGTTGCGCAAAATGAATCAATCAAAGGCGTTGCGCTTGTTTGACGATGAGGAAACTGCTGAGCAGGGCGACGAGACGCCGGCACCGATTGCATCGACCAGCGACGACGCCGGCGTTGCGGACAACACGTCGGTTGAACCGTCGACTGCGGAATCCGGTGTAACGGATGCCGGGTCGGCATCGGCGCAGGCTGCTGATGCGCACCTCGACAGCGAACCCAATGAACCCGTTGCACCCATTGCACAAGAGGTATCTGCAAACGAACCCCCGAAGGAATAAAGGCGCAAAAATGCTGCGCTGCACGAATTTTGCGACGCAAATTTGTGGATTAATTGACACACAAATACTACGCAAAAAAATACCAAGCGCTGTAACTGATTGATACTGTGTTTGTATACACAGGCACAGCATTGCTGGACATAATACGG
This sequence comes from Burkholderiales bacterium, assembly GCA_031413695.1. Classification (GTDB taxonomy): domain Bacteria; phylum Pseudomonadota; class Gammaproteobacteria; order Burkholderiales; family Usitatibacteraceae; genus UKL13-2. The sequence goes on along the minus strand of JANOEV010000237.1, from coordinate 266 downwards.
AATCAAAAAGCAAGGCACACGGTTGATGCAACAGACGCCCGATTCAAATAATAATTCCAACGCCATGCCGCTCGTCGAAGCGAGCCGTCCAACCGCCTCCGCAAAAATCGCCGCATTGGCGGCTATCGAACAATTACACCTGACTGCGACATTCGAGCCGGTCGCAAGAATCAATTACCAATCGCAAGGACGCCTGCTGGTGATCGGCGACGGCGCGCGTGCAAGCCAGGCGTTGGTCGCATTGCAACAGTCGCTGTCGGTCGCCA
>JANOEV010000236.1:0-7744 GCA_031413695.1 Burkholderiales bacterium | reverse complement strand
CCGTCCTGACCGACGACGAAATCAACGAGCGTCATGAAAAAAAGATCGGCCTGACGGCACCGGAACGCGCTGTCTTGCTCGCTTACAGCAAGATGGAGTTATACGACCAGCTGTTGTTGTCGGATCTGGTCGACGATGCATATGTGGCGCAGGCGCTGGTGACCTATTTTCCGAGCGCGTTGCAAACCCGTTTCAAAGACGCCATGTTCAAACACCCGCTCAAGCGGGAAATCATCGCCACCGAAATTGCCAATGGCACCATCAATCGTACCGGCAGCGTGTTTGTCAGCCGGATGCGCGAAGAAACAGGCGCGACCTCATCCGAGGTGGTGCGGAGTTATTTGCTGACGCGGGATATTTTTGGTGTCAACACCATCTGGCAGGAGATCGACAAACTCGACAACGTGGTGCCTGCCGCCATCCAAAACGAGATGTTGATCGAAGTCGGCCGGCTGGTGTTGCGCGCCACCCTGTGGTTCCTGCGCCGTCGTTCAGAAAAAATGACCATCACCAACGTGCTGGCGTTTTTTGCGCCGGGCGTGGCGACCATGGAAGCCGAATTAACGGCGCTGTTATCCGACGAAGACTGCAAGGCGCTACAAGCCAACGAGGCGCGGTTGACCGGCAAAGGCGTGCCGCCAGCCGTGGCGAGTGCGGTGGCCCGCACCGATGCGATTTACGCGGCACTCGATATTGTCGAAGCCTCGGCCATCCTGAATCGGCCGGTGGCGCTGACCGCTGCAACCTATTTTGCGATGGTCGGCAAATTGTCGTTGCGCTGGGTCACCGTCCAGGTCACCGCGTTACCGACCGACAGCCATTGGCAAGCCATGGCGCGCGCCGCCATGCGTGACGATGTGGCCAATCTGCAGCGCCAATTGACCGAAAGTGTGTTGAAGCTTTCGCCGCAAGCCGTCGATGCACCGACCGCCATTGCCGCATGGGAAACACATCACGCCAAGGCGCTTGGCCGCATGCGCGAGGTGATGCAGGACTTACAGGCGGCACGTGAATGTGATCTGGCGATGTTGTCGGTGTTGTTGCGGGAACTTCGCGTGCTCATTTAGGGTCTTGACGTTCATGAACAAAATCTCACCGCGTCTATTGCTGGCCGGCATCGCCGTATTTTGTTTTGGCCTGCTCGTATTTGGCTGGTTCCTGCAATATGGCCCGAACAAACAACAACCCTGCCCGCTGTGTGTGTTGCAGCGGTATACCTTCATTGTTATCGGCCTGACGGCATTGGTCGGTGCATTCCATACGCGTATTGGTTATGCGTTGGTTGCCGCCGCGTTTGCGGTATGTGGTGTCGGGTTGGCGGCGTGGCACATCCTCAAGGGCGCGAGCATGACCGGCTGCCAGCGTGACCCGATCGGCATCTTTGTCAACGGCCTGCCGACGGCAGACTGGTTCCCCGAATATTTTTTCGCCACCGGTGGCTGCGCCGATCAATATTTTTTTCTGGGGATACTCATTCAGGTTTGGTCGCTGCTTTGTTTCTCGGCATTGATTGCCGCCTGTCTCTATATCGCCTGGCGACTGCGTCGGCCATCAACAACTTAATAGCCGCACCGATAAACGCAGCTTAGCCAAAAAACTCGCGCATCAAAAATGCTTCCAGCCCGGCGTTGTCTTCCATGCGCGCCGACAGCACCACCACCCGCCCGATACGGTGTGACTCCCAGTTGAAGTTGCCCTGATAGTGTTGCCGGATCAGTGAGATCATTCTGCGCACAATCGCCAGCTCAACATCACCGCCAATGCCGGCATCAATTTCGATCAGCTCATATTTGCTGCGCTCACGATCAGTGGTCCAACCACGAAACGAAAACGCCGCATAACGCGTGCCTTTGCTCTTGATCTGAAAAACCCCGCTGGTGCCATCCTGCCCGCGCCCGAGTGATTGGGTGTTGCGTTTGAATCCGGCCTCGGCGCGTTCGGCGTCACTCATCTCGCGTTCACCGTTACGTGCATCGGCATTTTGTTTCGCCAGAAAATCCTCTTCCGCCTGGCGCTGCGCACGGCGCGCATTCACCGCCGCCATGAAGTCCAGCGGTGGCTCCTTGGTCTCCGGGCGGCGCACAATTTTCTCGGGTGGTGGCGGCTCAGGCACATCCAACACCGGCGGCATGACAGATGACGGCTTGCGCACTGCGATCACGCGCGGTGGTGGTGTTGCGGCGGGCTTTTGCACATTCTCGGCGGGCGCAGGCGCGGTATCGGCGCGTGGCGGGGCAATCGTGACCTGTAGCGGCCCCTGCCCGCTCGGTGCGGCACCTTCCATCCGTTCAGCCGGCTTCGGCACCAGCCAGACAAACAACGTATGGATAAACAATGACAACAGCAGCCCCAGCCACAGTGTGCGCAGCGAGCGGCGTGGTGTGATGCGCTGGTCGGTTTCCGCACCGTGCGTCTGCGGAAAGTCGCCATTTGCAAAGGCAATTGACAGTTTGGCGATTGAAGACATCGTCTAGCGGTAAGGCAGCCCGAATGGCCGATCGTTCACGGAAAGATGGTCATTCACGAGGGGACCAGTATAAGTGACATGGCTTGCAAGTCGCATTACCGCCCACAATGCGGCCGCGGCGAGCCGACCGGCCTAAGTCGACTGGAGAGAATGTCGCTACAACCAGTTATTCGTTGAGTCGCCGTTTTATTTGGGCACCGATTCAATTACGGCCGCCATCGGCACCAGCGTTTCAATGCGGTATCGACGTGCCACAAACGGCCTATCGCAATGCCGTTTTTACCTCGCGCACGCCCGCCACGCGATTCGCCAAATTATTCGCCAACAACATTCGAAAATGTTACTTATATATTTGTTTTATAATCGTTTTATGGATATAATATAGCAACAATTGATGGCCAAAATGATTCGCCAAACAATCCGCCAAATATATGACTTTTGATACATCCTCTTAGGAAGCCAACATGGCCAAGAGCGGTCCAACATATCCATTCACCAGCCCGCATCAGATGGTGCCGCTGTTACCTGCCGGCGAAAAGCTGGATAAGCTGCGGCCGCTTGCAGCCGAGGTCATTCAACAAGCAAAAGACCTTGCCGCGCAAGGGATGCCAAACCTGCGGGCACTGTTGCGCGAAACGCTCCGACCGATGAATTCGTTTTACACCAACAAAATCGAAGGCCAACATACATCGCCATTGTTGATTGAAAGCGCAATGCGGAAGAGCTTCTCAAGCGCACCGGACGAGGCACAAAAACAGCGTATTGCCGTCGCCCACATCGAGACAGAACGCTGGGGGGATCAAACCTATCGTACGTTTGACTCCAGCGCTTTCTTCAACACAAACGTGATCCAGTCAATACATCGCCACCTGCACGCACAATTCCTCGCTGAAGACTTGATTCAATCGGATGACAAGGGAAAACGCGAAGTGATTCATCCCGGCGTGTTCAGGGCCAGAGGGGTACAGGTTGGCGTTCACGTGCCGCCGGATCCTTCTGCGCTGCCCGCCTTCATGCAGGCATGGGCGGATGGCTACGCACGTTGCGAGGCCGGTGAAAACGCGCTGATCGGGCTGATCGCCTCACACCACCGGCTGACATGGATACATCCCTTTCTAGACGGCAACGGTCGAACCGCCAGACTACATACACACATTGGACTCTCATCACTCGGCTTGACCCAGGGCTTGTGGTCGCCCATGCGGGGACTCGCGCGCGACCAAAACAATTACTACGCACACCTGATCGGTGCAGACCAACCGCGACAAGGCGATCTTGATGGACGCGGCAACCTCACCGAGGCAGGCTTGATCAAATTCATCGCGTACTTCATGGAGGTCTGCCTGGATCAGATCAACTTCATGCGCGATACATTGGATATGAATCGATTTGAACAACGTATCGTTCAAATGCTGGGCGCGGAATCGACGAAACCAGACAGAAAGTCGCTGCGACAAGAAGCGGCGATGCCTTTGGCTTATCTGGCATCAGTCCCGTCGCTTGAAAGATCCAGGTTCAAAGCAATGATGATGTTGCCCGGCCGTACGGCCGATAGAGTGCTCGCCGATCTCTTTAAATTGGATATTGTTCGTTCGAAGTCACCCAAAGGGCCGATCGAGTTGGCATTGCCACTGCCGCTGTTTAGATATCTGTTTCCACGCCTTTGGCCCGAGGCCGAGGCAAATGCTTCGTGAGCGGCGCCGATGTGCACCTGCCGGGCGGTGATGGCACTGACGGGGCCAGTTGCATTGATGGCGATGGTGATCGACGTTGCGCAATGACTAAAGCACCGCCTGAATACCCTTGAGATCCAAAATGTTGAGCAGCTTCAACGAAGGGCCGCTCGGCGATTTCTCCCCAATCTCCCATTTCTGCACCGTGGATTTACTCGTATTGAGCACGGCAGCCAGCACAGACTGACTGACATTGAGGCGCTTCCGCAGCGCGCGAATTTTGGCGTCACTAAAGGATTTCACCGGCGGAATATCGAGCAAGCCGTATTCCTTCTGGCGACGTGCCGTGATAAATCCCAGGTCAGCCAAATCCCGTACGGTTTCCTGCACGGATTCGATGATGTGGCTAGTGCGTTTTTGGGATGTCATTAAAAATCTCCTGTCGTGCGCCGACGGTTGTCGCCTAGTCAAGCTGTGAATCCGTCAGCTTCAGTAAACCGCGTGCCAGTCTTTTCAGCGCAGCAAGTTCGTCTGCGTCAGCATTGGCACGAGCGCTCTTTTCAAATCCAAACACAAAGAACCATCGCGAACCTTTGTTCGGGCAACCAGTATGTGGGTGTTATTGCCCCAGCATTGCACGCCGCCGACCACCACCGCACAGGTGTGGTTGAGCCCTGCGGCTTGCGGATCGCAAAATACAAACACAACTACTGGCGTGCTGTTCAAAGCAAAAACGCCTGAAAATGCCCGCCCCTGCTGGTGTTTTGTGTGATGTTTCAGCTCACCGACCTGCCGCACACATTAAAAACTCAGCGTGTTGAGCGGTATCGGCGTCGACGGGTTGTAGTCCGGAAAGCTTTTAACCAGATCTGCCGTCACACCAACCGCACCGCAGCTGCCAAGGTAGGGATGCATGCTGTGAACGGACCAATCTGTATAGACGCCGCGCAATGAGGGATACGGTGCAAATGTGGCTGGATATGCACTTTCCGGGACAACAGCAATAACCCCTGCTTCGTCAATCTGGCTTTGTTTCGCCCGCATCTCAAAACTCGCCGCACCCGGCAACCCAACTTGGTTGTGAGTCACTGTAATTGGATCTTTGTCACCCAGTGTCGAAATAACACTGAACTCGCCCGGCTTCAGTGTGGTGTTGACAATATCGCCAGCAGCAACGCTGAACCCCATGTTATACGTGATGGGTGTATTCCCGGGATAGGCCACGGCCGCATAAGTGCACACGCCGTTGACCGATACGCGATTGGCTTGAAAGTCCAAATCATTTGAGATGCGGATCATGGTCGGCTCGCTGATGTCCTTGGTGGTGACGACAACGGCATCACTCTCGCTGCCAAGCGCCGAACCAAGCATGCCTCGATAAATTACCTGGAGTTGCACGTCAACAGCGTTGATCGGAATGACATTGCTGACTGAAAACGTAAAGGACAACGCTGCGGTCGCACCTCGGGCCAGAGGGCTGGAAAGAGATGTTGGATTCGATACAACGATCTCTTCGGGTGATGGGGCGGCGGAGGCCGAGCCGTCGCGACAAGCTTTAAGTAGATCGTCCGTGGCACCAGCCTTCTCTTTCGACGGCCATTCACCTGTTAGGGTACCCTCGACATAGCATCGATTACGTCGGAACTTGATGACGGCCACAAGCTTGCCGGTTGGCCATATCCATTGCGGCACCGCGGTAGTGTTGGCACCGCTGGGCAGGATGTCTGGCGTTGTATTGGTAAGCCTAAGTTTGACTTTGTTGAAGCCGCCCCCGCTGCGGGCGCTGACGTTGGGCTGTGAATAGTCAGCGATCGCGTAAACGCCTTCGTCGGGCAAATTGATCTGCATTTCGCCACGAAAAAAATAATCGATGATGCCGGCACTGTAAGCGACGGCACGGGGAACCAGTAAGTCTGCTTGGTCGTTGTAGTTGTAGTGAGTCAACGAATGGCTGGAAAATGCAGGGCTCCGTTGCTGCAATGCATCATCCCAAATGCCGACAGTTGATAGTTTCACCCCTATCGCATCCGCTCCACCTGCGGTGTCAACTACAGTACCGACTTTAAAAAATGCGGATCCCTCTATTTCGTTGCCGGCCATGTCGACCAATCCTGAGGCGACTGGAAAAGTTGTAAGTCCAACGCCATTGCGCGGCGGCGATAGCAAGGTTGTGTTATCAATATTCGTACCAAAGCTGTAGAACCCGCGATTGCTGTAGTTGGCCAATCCTCGTCCGACTGCATTTGCTTCATTTGTCGAAAAAAAATCACGGTAGGTGGCAAATTTTGGAACAGGATAGGTATGGTAAACAAGTTGCTTCCCAGTTGTTTTAAATACTTTTGGCTCGAGAATTCCCTCCTTTAGCCTGAATTGCCCGCTTTGCAACGTTCTCGCTTCGAGATAGCTTTCAAAAAAACTAGCGTGCCCAGCTGCACAAGGCCCGGTTGGGACACAACCACGCCCGGCATGCGCGTCGTTTCGAGTGTGTTGAGGCTGTCCCATGTCCTGTACAAGGTGCATCACGTCCCCGACCGCGCGAAATGTCGTGGCCCAATAGGCTTTACGCTCGGCTTCGTTGGTTTCTGCATTGGCAAAATTTCCAATTGGTTCGATGGCTTCCAGCGATCCATCCGGCAACAATTTTTTGAGTGTCAATGCGCGCCACATGGCTTCGCGCGCAGTCGGGATGTTGTAGCGGTTTTGTCCGGCAACGGGATTGACAAAAAAACGTGCCGGCACGGTCGCACCTGCTGTCAACGCCCAGTCTGTGGCTGGCGGGCCGGCAGAGATGCCACTTATCGAAAGCCCTTCGCCGGTCACTGGATTAAAGAAGTGACCAAATACCCGCTGAAAAACACCACCCGGTTCGTCACCACCAGCACTGCCTTCTGGTGTTTCGGTCGTGTTGTCGTCTTCGCGGATGGCGCCGCGAATGATCCAGCCGGAGATGGTCAGCGAATTTGGTAATATCAGGCCCGTCGTTCTTGTTCTTCCTACGGTGTCAAAAAACTTCTGTTCATAATTTGTGTTCCCGCGCTTGGTAAGTGAACTACCAATGTCTATGTAACTTTCACCAAAAACTAAATCCTTGTCGCGCAGTCCTAGCCTGCTCAGCAGCGCCGCATTGTTTGGCGTCGCCGTAATAGCGGATTTCTTAATGGCCTCCGCCGTCATCGCGGCGTGGGTTGGAATGTCAAACGCAAATGCAGTTGTTGATGCAATGAAGCTTGAAAGCACAGAAACCTTATGAAATAAAGATCTCACTTGCGATTGAAAGTCTTTACTATTCATTCTATTTTCACTTCCCAGATGGAGTTGATCGTAAGTCTTCAATCCAGCGAGCTGTTGTTTCCGAGGTTTGTTTAAACCAAGGGTAGTTACTGCCGAGCCTTGTGGTTTCTCGTTGATCTATCAAAAGAAACTGAATATTTGCCTCAACGGCCTCTCTAGAAATCGGTCTTTCGCACTTACCGTATCCATACTGAAACTCCGGCTTCGCCGGATCCTGCTTCTTCAGGTAAATATGTCGATTCGAGTAGGTTTCCTTGTTTTGTGCCTGCTGAAGTTCCGGGGACGGCACGACAAAGTCCCTTCGAAAATAACC
>JANOEV010000235.1:0-1572 GCA_031413695.1 Burkholderiales bacterium | reverse complement strand
GCACCGAGCGAAGCGGCCAACTCGGGAATCGCCGTCGTCTTCGTGCAGACGATCAGGTGATCCGGTGCCGTTCCCGCGAGATCATGCAAACCGCGACTCACACGGACCGCGCCGGCCCTGCCGCAGCGACCGCGCCGGCAGCAACGACGCACAACAACGCCGTCAGTACGGCAATAAAATAGGGTTTCATGAAAATGATCCGTGGTAATCGAGCCAATCCGGCTGTTGCATGTTGGTCGATGGCACGCACAAATCCTTTCAACCCGCCCAACGCATCACGTGGCCAACCTAATGCCAACCCTTCGACGGATGTTCGGTTTCAAACTGCTCACGGTCTTTTGCAATTTGTTTTTCGAGTTCATCACGACCGAGCTTGGCGGCGGAAACACGGCTCGCCTCATCACTAAACGCCGGGATGGCCGCTTCGATATTGATGATATTGTGCCGCCGGAAAATATTGGCCATGTCGCGCGCACGGAAACGATCAAAACCCAACGCTTCCAATGTGTGGCGCCCGGCACGCAGCGCGGCTTCAAAGGTTTCGCGTTCGACAATTTCCACGCCACGCTTGCGCAGCTCGACATAGTGTGTGAGGTTGCGGGCGCGCGCGATCATCTTTAGCTTGGGGAAATTTTCACGGACGATGTCGGCGAGCATCAGGTTGTCGTCAATGTCATCAATCGCATTCACAATCAAGGTCGCCTCGGCGGCGCCGGCAGCGTGCAATAAATCCAGGCGCGCGGCGTCGCCATAAAAAACCTTGAAGCCGAATTTACGCAGCAGCTCGATCTGATCCGGATCGTGATCCAACACCACCGCCTTGATGCCGTTGGCGGATAACAAACGGCCGATGATTTGCCCGAAGCGGCCATAACCGGCGATGATGACGCGTGCTTCTTTTTCGTCGATCTCATCAGCTTGATCATTTTTTCCCGCCAGACATTCCTGCCTCGCAGACCACCAATCAAGCAGCAGCAACAACAGCGGTGTGGTCGCCATCGACAACGCCACCGTCATGGTCAATAGCGCCGCCCACTCTTTGGTGAGCACGCCCACCGACAACGCTGCGCCAAACACCACAAAGGCAAATTCACCGCCTTGTGACAGCAACACCGCAAACAACCACCGCTGGCGCACCGTCACCCCAATGATGCGTGCCGCCAACCACAGCGTGGCGAGCTTCAAGGTCAAAAAGCCAACCAACAAAATCGCCACCATGCCCGGCTGATTGACCAGCAAACCAAAATCAATCGCCATGCCAACCGAAATAAAAAATAACCCGAGCAACAGGCCTTTGAATGGCTCGATGTCGGTCTCAAGCGCGTGACGGTATTCGGAGCTGGCGAGCAACACACCGGCGAGGAACGCACCGAGGCCCATCGACAGCCCGACCAGCGACATGATCTGCGCGATGCCGATCACCAGCAGCAGGGCAAACGCGGTGAACACTTCACGCAAATGGGTCCAAACCCTCTTGACGTCACAATATCCGCAAATAGGTTAGCGAATGTCAAAATGCTGTAACGCTGATAGGCTTAAAGCGGCTATGACAACAGGGGGAGTAGGTTCGAC
>JANOEV010000234.1:0-2126 GCA_031413695.1 Burkholderiales bacterium | reverse complement strand
CCAGAAAAAATCTTGCGGTGCTGGGCAAACTGGCGCGCGAGGGATATACGATCGTGACGCCGATCCCGTCGTGCACGCTGATGTTCAAACAAGAAATTCCATTGCTGCTGCCGGACGATGCTGATGCGCAGGCGGTGAAGGCGGCAATGATGGATCCGTTCGAGTACATGATTCTGCGTAACAAAGACGGTTTGCTGAAAAACACTTTTGCACAACCGCTTGGGCGTATTTCGTACCATATCCCCTGCCATTCACGCGTGCAAAATGTCGGCCAAAAAACCCGCGAAATGCTCGAGCTGATTCCAGACACCAAGGTGACCACGGTCGAGCGCTGTTCGGGTCACTCCGGTACGTGGGGCGTGAAAAAAGAATTTCATGAAATCGCCATGAAGATTGGCAAGCCGGTCTTCAAACAAATGGCCGCCGCCGCGCCGGACTACATCGCCAGCGATTGTCAGCTCGCCGGTCACCATATTAAGCAGGGCATTTCGCAATTAAGTCAGGATCTGGTCAAAATGGATGCCCAACTCGCACACCCGCTAACGCTGGTGCGCAAGGCATACGGATTGCCGGAATAACGGAGCCACCAACTTGAAACATGCAACCATGAATAAAATCACCCGCGATTCATTGATGACCCTTGAAGCCTATTCAAAGGCGCGCCCGACCTTTCGTGCCAATGCAATCGCACACAAGCGGCTGCGCAGTGTCGGTATCGGTCAACACGTGACACTTCTGTTCGAAGACGCAACCACTGTTCGTTATCAGATCCAGGAAATTCTGCGGATCGAAAAGACATTTGAAGACCGGGGGATTCTTGATGAGCTGGAGGCCTACAACCCGCTGATACCGGACGGGCGTGATTTTCGGGCAACCATGTTGATCGAATACGCAGAAGAGTCCGAGCGCCGCGTCGCCCTCACACAACTCAAAGGCATCGAACGCAAAATCTGGTTGCAGGTGGAAGGCTCGCCAAAGGTGTATGCAATTGCCGACGAGGACCTCGAGCGCGATGATGGCAAGAAAACGTCTGCGGTACACTTTTTGCGTTTCCCCGTGACGGACGAAATGGCCGCAGCATTAAAATACGGCGTCACACTTGCTGTTGGCAGCGACCATGATCAATATCGTGTGTCGGTTGATGTCACCGCAGCAACTCGCGCCGCGCTGGTCAAAGATCTGCGCTGATCGAATTAAATTCAGACAGCAAAACGCCCCGCATTGCGGGGCGTTTTTGTTTGTGTTGGGCACGTGCGCGCCAGGTGAATCAAGTTTCACGTCAAATTGCGAGTATCTTGCGCACTTTTTTGTCGACGGGCAATGGCTCTGGTTGCAGGTCGTATCGTGAAGACGCCTTGGGTTGTCGCGCATCGTCAGTAACGGTTTTCATATCAGGTACCTCATCCGCGATGGCAACTATCTGGACGTTCTGCAGGCTGCGCCGGCTGGCGCTGCGTTGGACGCGCATTTTCAGGCGGCGCGCGACGGATTTTTTGTTGGTCATTTACCCCCCCACCTATTTTTGTTGGTCAGCGCTCACATTGGCGTGACATCTATTGCGCAGGGAATGAATTCCCCTTTATTCACGGCAGCTGACGTAAAGCAGTAGCCTGCCAGACAACGTATGCATTATGCAGATGTTAATGACTATAGCATTGAAAAAATACATGTGAAACAATGAATGCGCCTAATTTTGGGCGCGCGCAACTCTCACAAAAGGATCTATATGAAAACCAATGACATCAACACAACAACCGAAGTCATCACAATCGCTATCTTGAACGCCGTAGCATCAGCAACGGGCGAACAATCGGCCGGCGTTAAGACGCTGGCATCAGATCAGTTGTTGTTTGTGTCCGGCGGCGAGAACGATCGCGGCTGGTAGTACCACCCGACGCTGCATTGCCATCTTCCATCTAAACCGCTATTTGGCGGGCTGGATTGAAAAATCCAGCCCGCCAGGTTTAGGCCGGCAATTTTTCGAGGTAGGCGCTTAATGTCGCGCGGGAATACACCGGTGGCTCCGGCAGCCGGCTATCAACCGCGAGTGTACGATCGCCGACGGCTTGCAATTGCTGGCGCACACTTTCCGCTTCCGACCAAATGGCATTGGCACAGGCGCGTGC
>JANOEV010000233.1:0-6084 GCA_031413695.1 Burkholderiales bacterium | reverse complement strand
CGCTCCGCGGCGGTACGGGCGGCGGCTTCCGCTGGTGAACCGACGGGCAGGTCGCGTCGGAACGCGGCGGGGGTGAAGAACGCCTGGAGGCGGAAGTAGTCGGTCTGCGGGATCGGTTCGAACTTGTGGTCGTGGCAGCGGGCGCAGGTGACGGTCGATGCCCTTGACCTGCGTTGAGCCCAGATTGAGCCAACGACGATCGACGGTGAGCACTGGGCCCGAGTTTGGCACGCCGGGCAACCAAGTCAGCGGATTAGGGTCGCGTTGCACGACTCCCGCGAAGCGCTGGTCACCCGCAAACAGTGCATTCACGGAAAAGTTTGACGAAAATCTGTCGATCTCATCATCGCGTTTGATATCAAAGTAGTCAATTGCGACGCTCAAGTCCTTCGAAACATCCCAAACAATGCCTAAGTTACGGCTTTTGGAGGTCTCTGGCCCGATATTCGGGTTCGGGACGATCTGCGCAGAGATAGTGCGATTACAGTCGTCGGACGTCGTGCCAAGTACAGGGCAACGAAGCGGATCGTTGATCGCCTGGAATGAACGCACGGCCGCCTTCGACGTCTGTGATAGCGTCGGCGCGCGAAACCCTGTTGAATAGCTTCCGCGAACCACGAACGTGGGAAGTGCGCGCCACTTGAGCCCTACCTTCGGATTCGTCGTGTTGCCGAAGTCAGAGTACTTGTCGTAGCGTGCTGCAAGCGTTCCTTCAAGCGACTTCGTGATCGGCAGCAAGGCTTCTGCATATGCTGACGTCTGCGTCCGCGATCCATCAGCGAACGAAGCGCCTAGGCCGACAATCTGCGCATCCACAATGCGTTGGTCTGGCGTGATCAGGATTTCGTCTTTTCTGAACTCAGCACCGACGGCAAGTCCGATTGGGCCGGCGGGCAACTTGCCGAACTCAGTCGAACCCTTGATGTCCCAAATGCGGGTGTTGGCTTCACCTAGGTTGGTCGTGCGCGTGCTGATTCGATCGATCATTTCCTGGCTGTTCGGAGCGAAAAACCGCCATGATTGGTCGTTGATCGCATTTTGCACCGCGGGGAACAACAGTCGGCGGCCACTGGATACGTTCGCGGTGCTCTTGTTGAACAAGAGTCCCGATTCCCAGTCCCAACTGCCGATTGATCCTTTCAAACCGACCAGCACGCGGGTGTCTTCGGTGCGGCTGATGTCTTGGCTGCGGCCAAGGTCTACCCAGCGGTAACGTAGCCCGATTGGCGTCGCAAACGGATTGTCGCGATGGCCGACTGGCAGTACCAACTGGAAGCGAAGTGCCTGACCTGCTTGGTTGCGCCAGAGCGTGGCGGTCTGCGGGTTCGACGATGTCGGTGCACCGGTAAAGGTGTTCGTCGTGCGCGAGAAGTTTGCCTCTGCAAAAGCGCTCAGGTTCGCGCTGATGTCGGCGGTGGCGCGGACAAATGCGGTATCACGCTCCGAACGCCCTTGCTGCTCGAGGTCATCCCATTGGTTGTAGCGGCAAAGACCACCGATAACGAGATTTGCCGGGCAGTTAGGCCCAAGCGCCTGGAACGTGCCAAAAATGCCGCTTCCAGGAACTGCTTGGCGGTAGTAGTTGCCGGGGTATGACAACGAGCTCAGTACCGATTGGCGCTGGATGAAAACGGGGTTCGTCAAAAAGCTATCGACGTTGTCTTCGCTCTTGATCAGTACGGGCAGACGTTCAAAGCGCTCGTAGGTACCGAACACGTTATAACGGTCTTTCGTCAAGTCGCCGAAACCAAAAGCAACGCTCGCCTGTTTGACACGGAATTCGTTACCAGGCGTTTGGAAGAATGATCCGGTCGCGGTGAGTCCGGTGAAGTCCTTGCGCAGAATGATGTTCACAACGCCGGCGATTGCATCAGAGCCATAAATTGCCGATGCGCCGTCACGCAAGACTTCGATACGCTCGATGGCTGCGGTCGGGATCGAATTCAGGTTGGTGATGTTGGTCGAGCCGACGTTCGGGTCGTTGAAAGCAGCCGGACTGACCCGCCGACCATTGATCAGGGTGAGCGTCGCTGCGGAACCGAGGCCGCGCAGGGCAACTGTGGCCGAGCCGGTTGAAAAACCGTTGCCGCCAGAGATATCCGTGAGCGCGCTGCCGGCGGATACCGACAAATTGTTGAGGAGTTCTTGTACCGAAGTGGACCCGCTGCGGCGAATCTCTTCTTGCGTGATGACGGTGATCGGGGAAGCCGACTCGGCATCAACACGCTTGATGTTTGAGCCAGTAACTTCAATTTTTTCGACTTTTGCCGGCGCTGTTTGCGCATGTGCGAGCGTGACACTGACCGCGCCAAGGGTGGCCAGCGCGACAAACATTAGACGCTGTTTTGGTACCTTCATCATATTGACCTTTCGGGAAAAATTACGGTGACGTCGAGCGTTTCTTGAATCTGAATTTTTTGAAATTTCAAACCGGCTGGAACCCAAGCAAGCACTATTTGCGGCCTTAATCGTCCTTGGTTGAACCCATAGAGCGGCTAGCTCGTAATAGTAGCAATAAGTTGAAGTTTGTCGCAATTTCCATCATTTCCGGTTGCAGATTTGCAACATATATGAGCTTTGTACTTTTCTACCGATTTTCCGGTGCGGGTTGAATGCTTTTAGAGGAATTGGGTTACCTGGCGGTCGGCATTTCAACGGCCGCCCGAGCATGCACTTCGTGGTGTATAATTCGTGGAAATGGGCAATCGCCCATTTTTCGTTTGTTTTTTATGTCTTGCGCGCAGTGCCGTGTCAATATCGCGGCTCAATGTGCGCATAAGCGTTATTTTCATAGCGCGCTCGCGGTGCGTAGGCTTTGCCTAAGTCCAACTCTAGTGTCTCGAGCGAGCGCTGGGGATGTGATTGGCGAATTTGGAAACCACCGTCGGAATTGCAGTTTCTTCCCTTGGGCTCGCGCTTGTTGAAGTCGAGCGCGCGGCAAACGGACTGCTGCGCGTCTATATTGACCGCCCAGACGGCAACGGTTCAGTGACTGTCGAGGATTGCTCGACAGTTAGTAATCACTTATCGCACCTGTTTACGGTCGAAAATGTCGATTATGAGCGGCTCGAGGTGTCGTCGCCAGGCTTGGATCGTGTGTTGAAATCAGCGGCGGATTTTGTGCGTTATCAGGGGCAGCCGGTGAAGGTTCGTCTGAGTACGGCGGTTGACGCACGCAAGCGGTTTTCGGCAATCGTGCAGGCCGTGGCAGGAAGCAATGTTGTATTTGTATTGATAGACGAATCTGACGCGGATGGCGTTGGCAACACTGGCGCGAAAAAGCGCAGCAATGCCAAGTCCAAGGCAAAAGTGAAAGCCGATATGACGGTGGCGACCGCCCAACAGACGATCACAGTCGAACTCGGGCAAATCGAAAAAGCGCGGTTGATTCCGCAATTGTAATAATGAAATTTGAATTGGTGGCGCGGGGTTTAATGCTTTGCGCCGTCGTTAGCGATCAGGTGGAGATAAAAAATGAGTCGTGAAATTCTGTTACTGGTGGATGCGTTGGCCCGCGAGAAAAGTGTGCCCCGCGAAACCGTGTTTATCGCGCTGGAAATGGCGCTGGCCTCGGCGACCAAGCGAAAATTTACCGATAAAGTATTGCAGGAAGAGGGCGACGTGCGCGTTGAAATCGACCGACTGACAGGCGAATACGAGGCGTTCCGCCGCTGGACGGTGGTGCCTGACGAAGAGCATGAAGAGCCGGCGCGTCAAATCGCGATTACCGACGCGCCTGAGCGCGGCGAAAACCTGCAGCTTGGTGACGTGATTGAAGAGCCGCTTGAGGCGGTTGATTTCGGCCGCATCGGTGCACAAACGGCGAAACAGGTGATCCTGCAAAAGATCCGTGATGCCGAACGCGAACAAATTCTGCAAGACTTCCTGGCGCGTGATGAGCAGCTTGTAACCGGCACCATCAAACGTGTCGAGCGCGGCAATGTGATTGTCGAATCCGGCCGCATTGAGGCGATATTGCCAAAATCGGAACTGATTCCAAAAGAGAACCTGCGTGTCGGCGACCGTGTACGTGCGCATCTGCTGAAAATCGACCGTAATTTGCGTGGACCGCAGCTGGTTCTTTCGCGCATTTCGCCGGATTTTATCCGCGTGTTGTTTGAGCTTGAAGTACCGGAAATTGAGGAAGGCCTGCTGGAGATCAAGTCAGCCGCCCGTGACCCGGGAATGCGCGCCAAGATTGCCGTGAAATCAAACGATCCAAGGGTTGACCCGATCGGTACCTGCGTCGGTATGCGCGGTTCGCGCGTCCAGGCTGTGACCGGCGAGTTGGCCGGCGAGCGCGTCGATATTATTTTGTGGTCGGCTGATCCGGCGCAGTTTGTGATCAATGCGCTTGCACCGGCCGAGGTGTCATCGATTATTGTTGATGAGGAAAAACACGCGATGGACGTGGTGGTTGATGAAGAGCAGCTTGCGCAGGCAATCGGCCGTGGTGGACAAAACGTCCGCTTGGCGTCCGAGTTGACCGGCTGGCAACTCAATATCATGACCGAAGAAACTGCCAACGAACGCCGCTCGACCGAGCAACAATCGATCCAGCAATTGTTCATCGAAAAGCTTGATGTTGATGAAGAAGTTGCACAGATATTGATTGCCGAAGGCTTCAGCAACCTCGAAGAAGTTGCTTATGTGCCACTCAACGAAATGCTTGAAATTGAATCGTTCGATGAGGACACCGTCAACGAGTTGCGTCGTCGCGCACGCGATGCGTTGGTGACTGCGGCGATCAAATCTGAAGAAACCATGGAAACCGGCGCAGAGGATTTGCTCGGCATGGAAGGCATGGATCCCGATACCGCGCACATGCTGGCGACCAAGGGTGTTCAAACCATGGAAGACCTCGCTGATTTGGCGATCGATGAATTGACCGAGATGACCGGCATGGACGCGGAGCGGGCAAAGGCGTTGATCATGACTGCGCGCGCGCCTTGGTTTGCGGCTGAAAAAACCGAATCAGCGGAAACGGCCGCATAAATCCGCTGCGAGATATCTGCCGCAATTGGTCGATTTAGTATCTATGTAACTGCACCGCAACACAACGTACCGTAAAGACAAGGCAAGGCATGGCTCAAACCACCGTTGAACAATTCGCCAAAGAACTCAAACTCACCCCGGATTTGCTCATTGAGCAACTCAAGTCGTCGGGTGTGGCGAAATCCGACTCGGCCGACACGCTGACCGAGGACGATAAATCGCGCCTGCTTGCTTTTCTGCAAGAGTCGCATGGCCATAAAGACGAGAAGAAAAAAATCACCTTGATGCGCAAGCAGACCTCGGAGATCAAAAAATCAGATGCCACCGGCAAGGCGCGGACGATTCAGGTTGAAGTCCGCAAGAAGCGCACCTTCTTGAAGGTCGAAGCCGTTGCCGAACCCGTTGTTGAAGCGCCGGCTGAGATGCCCCAGCCGATCATCAACGATGAGGAAATCGCCAAACGCCAGGCGGAGGAAGATCGACAGGCGGCATTGCTGGCCAAGCAAGCAGAGCTGAAAGCGAAGGCGCCGGCAAAGCGTCGTACCAAGAAGGAAATCGAAGCGGATGCGGCAGAAGCGGCAGCCGCAGAAGTTGTTGCAAAGGCGGACGCCGATGCAAAAGTCGCTGCTGACAAAAAAGCTGAACCAAGGCCAAAATCGGGCGTGCTGGGTGCGCCCAGCGCGGAAGCGCTGGCGAAAAAACCGCCGCCTGTTGTCGCAACACCTGCGGTCGATGGTCCGCGCATCGGTGAGCGGGTGGTCCTGAAAAAGGATCCGCCACCTGCAACGGCTGCGCCTGCCGGAACATTGCACCGCCCCGTCATCAAGGATGCCGACGGTCAAATCAAGACCGACAAGAAAAGCCCGAAAAAACCGGTCAAGACAACTTCGTCATGGAGTGACGACGCCAACAAAACGTCGCGGTATCAAGACCCGTGGCGATGCCAGCGGCGGTCGTGAAGGATGGCGCGGTCGCCGGGCGAAGGCGCATCACGATGATCCGGATGCCGAAACCAATTTCCAGACCCCGACCGAGGCAATTGTTTACGAGGTGATGGTGCCCGAGACAATTACCGTTGGTGAACTGGCG
>JANOEV010000232.1:0-2120 GCA_031413695.1 Burkholderiales bacterium | reverse complement strand
AGGAATTTTCCATGATCGCCAACAATCGTATTCCCGCAGTTCATGATTTTTCAGTCAATGGCATGATTGCATGGTTTGCTGAGCTTGACGCCCGCGATCTGCTCTTCCATCCGGACGACCCGCCGGAGACGCTGGTCAGTCTGGAATCAGGTCAGCCATGCTTTACGCTGACAGAAGTCGCTGCGCTCAGCGGCACAATTGACCGATTGTTCGCGCTGCATGGCGACGAAGTTTACGAAGCAGCATATCCGCTGTTTATGGCCCGGATGGGAATCGAACCCTGCGCCTAGTGTAGTGTGCGCAACAGTCGAAATTTAAATGATCGGTAGCAACGCTTGAACACGAAACTTGCCCATATCTATGTGAAAGAAAGGGAAACGTTCTCCGTTCCAATAGACTCCAAAAAATCGCCGGCATAAATTATTGGAATCGGAATTTTAGCGGCTTGCATGGGTAATGGCGCATCGCTACTTGAGTGAAGCGATATGTTTGGATAGACGAGAGCGTAGAGCAATGCGTTCTTTTCCAAAGTGAAGTTCGCGATGACAATGTGGACAAAGTGCGGCAACGTTACTGAGAGTGTCGTCGCCATTTTCGCCGAGAGGCACCACATGATGTACTTCCAAATATGGTTTTCCATCATCACGCTCAAAGAGAGAGTTTTGGCATTTTGGCATTTCGCACTTACCTCGTGACCGAATATTTGCGGCAGCGACGACAAATGGATTGCGAACAAAGTCGATTCTTTGAATCACCCGTTTTGCTGGCTTTCCTTGCGCCATTCTTGCGCGTTTGAGTACTGTTGCATCACTTGCCTTGCGTGCAATTTCCAATTCGACTGTTTCTTGCGTAGTAGCTGTGGCGTCAACCTTGAACGCAAAGAGCTCAGTGCCCACATTACCAATTGCAACTCGATCACCTACATTTAGCCATGACGAACTTATGAAGGCATGCCCAATTCGCGGTTCCGGAGTGCGATTCAGTGAAGTTTTCCTTTCCGCGTGATAGAACGACGCGCCGATCGATTGGAAAGGTTCGTTTAGAACAGTAACTAAGAATTCTTCTGCGGGCCGTGAGGTTGCTGGCAATATCCCTGCCGCACGAATCGCCTCGCATTGAGAAGCAATAGGAACGAACGCCCCTTTCTGTTTGTCAGTCTTACTTACTATCTTTTCGCCATAGTTCTCAAAGCTAGTGCTCAAGGGGTCAGCCATTTCTAGTCCGATTTTTGACAGTCATTATCAACATTTCAAATACAAAAAAAGCCCTAACGCAACCCCGCATTCAACTTCTCCAACGCCGCATTGCCCGGACATAACTCGGCTTCATTCATCCGGTTAAACGCGCCCGGCCGGGTATTCAAATGTGCGTGCAAATCTTCCGGCGTTTCATCGACGAACAACAAGCCGGTCACGACTTCACCGACAGCCTGCCGTTCCTGGCTGTAATTCATCGCCGCCACGCGGTCGGTCGGGCCGTAGCTGGCGTGTAGTTTGCGCAACAGCAGGGTGCTGCCGTCGTGTTGCCGCACGGTGGTTACTTCGCCTTCGGCGTATTCAGTGGTGATTTCGGTTCGCTTGGGGATGAAGTCGAGCCGGTTCAGCGCTTCGTTATGCTCACGCACGTAGTCGTAGCTCTTGGTGCTGCCGCTGTGATTGTTAAACGCCACGCACGGGCTGATGACGTCGATGAACGCCGCACCCTGATGTTCGATGGCGGCTTTGATCAGCGGCACCAGCTGGTGTTTGTCGCCACTAAAGCTGCGGCCGACAAAGGTTGCACCGAGTTGCATGGCGAGGGTGGCGAGGTCGATCGGTGAATCGCGGTTGACCACACCGCGTTTGGATTTGGAGCCTTGGTCGGCGGTCGCAGAAAATTGCCCTTTGGTAAGGCCATACACGCCGTTGTTCTCAACGATGTAGGTCATGTTCACGCCGCGCCGCATCACATGCGCGAATTGGCCGAGGCCGATCGAGGCCGAGTCGCCGTCACCGGAGACGCCAAGGTAAAGCAACTCGTTGTTGGCGAGGTTGGCGCCGGTTAATACCGATGGCATGCGGCCATGCACGGTGTTGAAGGCAGCGGGCCGACGAAGCGGACGACGTCGGTGAGCTCGAGCT
>JANOEV010000231.1:0-5975 GCA_031413695.1 Burkholderiales bacterium | reverse complement strand
GTTGTCAGCGTCAATCACCGCACACACGACACCGATGCCGAGGTGAAGTTGTTGATGGAGCAGGTCGGTAAGCTGGGCTGCAAGGTTGTGATCGCGAAACACTGGGCGGAGGGGGGCAAGGGTGCCACCGAGGTTGCCCAGATTGTGGTTGATCTGTGTGAGCAGAAGAGCAACTTCAAATTTGTCTACGAAGACGACATGCCGCTCTGGGACAAGATGAAAACCATTGCCACCAAAATCTACGGGGCATCGGATATCAACGCAGATTCAAAAATTCGCAATCAAATCAAAAAATTGCAGGCCGAAGGTTACGGCCACTATCCTGTCTGTGTGGCAAAGACCCAATACTCGTTTTCAACGGATCCGCAGCTTCGCGGTGCGCCGTCCGGACATGTTTTGACGATTCGTGAGGTGCGGTTGGCGGCCGGCGCCGAATTTATTGTAATGGTTTGCGGTGATGTCATGACCATGCCGGGTTTGCCGAAAGTGCCGTCCGCCAATTCAATTGACGTCGACGACAACGGCAAAATTATCGGACTATTCTAGATGTGATGCGGGGCTGAGCCGCCCCGCCGCGTCACATTTGGCGGTTGTCAGACCGCCGCCGCCCCCCGATGAGGGGAGCCGCGCCGGTTGCGAAGCGGCACGCTTGCCGTAATAATGGTGCATGACGCCGGCACCGGGCCGGCCACGGATACCTGACGCACATGGATGCGATTGGCAAATACAAAGTCATCAAGAAGCTGGGTGAAGGCGCGACCAGCACGGTCTATCATGCCAAAGATCCGTTTACCGGTCGTGAGGTCGCGATCAAGCTGATGTTTCCAGAGGCGCTTAAGGATTCTTCCGACGGCGGGCATTACCGGCAAATGTTTATCAATGAAGCGGGATTGGCCGGAAAAATAGACCACCCGCATATTGTCGGCATCCATGATGCGGTTGTTGCAGACGATATGAGCTATATCGTCATGGAATACGTCGAGGGTGGCACGCTCGAAAAATACGTCCAGCCGGAGAATTTGTTCGATCCGCAAATTGTCGCTGAAATCGTGTTTAAGGCGATTCGTGCGCTGGATTTTGCATACTCGCAGGGTCTCATCCACCGCGATATCAAGCCCGGCAATATTCTTTACAAATCGGGCACCGATATCAAGATCGGTGACTTTGGCGCGGCGGTCCAGTCATCGGCAAGCACCGCGACAACAATTGTCGGGTCGCCACTTTATATGGCGCCCGAGGTATTGCAGGGCGGTGTGTCGAGCATGCAATCGGACATTTATGCGCTTGGCATGGTGATGTACATGTTGTTGGCCGGTCGCCCGCCATACGAGGCGACAAGCCACGCCAGTCTCGCCTACCAGATCGTCAATCATGACCCGGAACCGCCGTCGCGTTTTCGTGAGGGCATCTCCGCACCGATGGAGGATATCGTCAAACAGGCGATCTCGAAGGACGTTGGCCGGCGTTACCAGGACTGGGGTGAGTTTGCCCGCGATCTTTCGGCTATCTGGCGCAGCGAGCACACCCCGCAGAAACAGCAGGGCGAGGTGTCTGATACCGAGCGATTCGGGTTCCTCAAACAGCTTTCATTTTTCCGGAACTTCCCGGAAAACGAGCTTTGGGAAGTGGTACGCATCAGCAAATGGCGTGAATTTCCAGCCAATGCACCGTTGATCAAAGAAGGCGACGAAGGCGACTCGTTTTTTATCATCGCCGAAGGCAGCGTCAAGGTGACCCGCAATCAGAAAATGCTGAACATGCTATCGGCAGGGGATTGTGTCGGTGAGATGTCCTATTTGGCGATCCGCGCCGGCCCGCGCTCGGCGACTGTCACCACGGCATCACCCAGTGTGCTGATGAAAATTCCGGCGGCGGACCTGAATGCGGCAAGCGATTCCTGCCGCGCATTATTTGACCGAAAATTTCTCGAGACGCTGGTCGAACGTCTTGAGACGGCAAATCAACGGTTGACCGTCACCTGAAGGCACCGCCGATTTCAGCCAATTGTGATGCGGGCCGTCCACAGTCGTGTGTATTAATGTCAACTAGCGTATGAAATACGAAAAAACAAATACGCCAACCATGGTCAATGCGATGGCCAGTTTCGCCAATACGCCGATCATCATTCCCAACCATGTGGCGATGCCGACGCGCCCCGCCTGACCAAGCTGCCGGCGGGTGCTGAGTTCCCCGAGCACGGCGCCGATAAACGGGAATATCAGCAATCCCCAAAGTCCGGAAAAGATGCCAACAAGACTGCCGATTGCCGCGCCCACCAGCGCCGCCTTGGAGGCACCCGCCCGTTTTGCGCCAAGCAGTGTCGCGACAAAATCAGCGGCAATGGCCAGCGCGGTCAACACCCCCAAAATTGTCAACGTCGGCCAGCCGATACGCTCAAAGTTACCAAGGTATGCCGCCAAAAACAGCCCCGCAAAAACCAACGGCACCCCTGGCAGCGCAGGCAGAATGGTACCCGCAAGTCCGATCAGGACCAGCGCGCCGACCAACGCCCACATCAGATAAGTGCCAACGCTACCGTCCATTGTTTTTCCAGGTTGATTGTTGTTGCAACGTAGATGTGGGTGACAATCATTAGTTCAATACAATTGCCGTTATTACATCCAGAGGATATGCCTGATATTGCATACGACCGGATAACAATCGCTTTTGCCGGCAATCGAACCATAGCCCTGCTGAATAGCCTATTATTGAATCCCTACAACCGTGACATGAATACTATGGCGGCAGTAATCGAAGACAGTTGGCAACAGCGGCATGCGATGCGTCAAACGCTTGCAGCCGCGTTGCAGGATTTTTTGCCCGCCGCTTCGGTATTGACGACCAAGGAAGACCTGCGGCCGTTTGAGTGTGACGGTCTGGCGGTTTACCGGGAATTGCCAATGTTGGCGGCAATGCCGTCGACGCTCGACGAGGTCAAGCGGGTCATGTCCATCGCCAACACGCAAAATGTCAAAGTGGTCGCGCGTGGATCCGGTACCGGGTTGTCCGGCGGCGCAACGCCGCTTGCCGACGGCGTTCTGTTATCCATGGCGAAGTTCAGCCGCATTGAAAAAATTGATTCGCTCGCGCGCACGGCCGTGGTTGGTCCCGGCGTGCGAAATCAAATGATCTCAGAAGCCGTTGCCCATCTTGGTTTGTATTACGCGCCGGACCCATCTTCACAGATTGCCTGCTCGATTGGCGGTAACGTTGCGGAAAATGCGGGCGGTGTGCATTGCCTGAAATACGGCCTGACAGTCCACAACATCCTCAAGATCGGCGTGGTCACGATCGACGGCGAGGCAGTGACGATTGGCTCCGATGCGCTCGACAGCCCCGGCTACGATTTACTTGCGCTCATGACGGGTTCTGAAGGGATGCTCGGCATCACCACCGAGGTCACCGTCAAACTCACGCCCAAACCGCAACTTGCGCGCGTGGTCATGGCAAGTTTTGACAACGTTGAGAAAGCCGGTGAGGCGGTGGCCGCCGTCATCGGCGCGGGCATCATTCCGGCCGGTCTGGAAATGATGGACAAACTTGCCATTCACGCCGTCGAGGATTTTGTGCGCGCCGGTTACGATATGGACGCGGCGGCCATCCTGTTGTGCGAGTCCGATGGAACGCCGGAAGAAGTCGAAGAAGAAATCGCCAAGATGGAAACGGTGATGGCCGCCGCCGGTGCCACCGCCTGCCGTGTGTCAAAAAATGAAGCCGAGCGCTTGAAGTTTTGGTCGGGACGCAAGGCGGCGTTTCCGGCGGTCGGCCGCATTTCACCAGATTATTATTGTATCGACGGCTCGATCCCGCGCAAATCGCTGGCGCACGTGTTGCGCCGCACGGACGAACTGTCCACAAAATACGGCCTGCGTTGCGCCAATGTTTTTCATGCCGGTGACGGCAACTTGCATCCACTGATCCTGTTCGACGCGAATATCCCCGGGGATTTGGAAAGAACCGAGGCGTTTGCCGCAGAGTTGCTTGAGTTGTGCATCGAGGTCGGCGGCACCATCACCGGTGAACACGGTGTCGGCATTGAAAAAATAAACCAGATGTGCAGCCAGTTCAGCGACGCCGAACGCGAGGCATTTTTTGCGGTCAAGCGCGCGTTTGATCCGAAGATGTTGCTCAATCCCGGCAAAGCTATTCCGTCGCTGAACCGGTGCGCCGAGTACGGCCGGATGCGGGTTTCCGGCGGGCAAATGCCGCACGCTGATATCCCGCGGTTCTGACGCGATGGAATCGTTTATTCGGTCAGTGCAGGAAAGGGTCAGGGCGGCGGCGGGCACGGGCACGCCGCTGGCGATTCACGGCGGCAATACCAAGGTGTTTTACGGCGGCGCGGTCATTGGCAGTGCGCTTGATATGCGCGCCTACAGCGGCATCATCGCCTACGAGCCGCGCGAATTGGTGTTGACGGTTCGCGCCGGCACCACGCTGACCGAAATTGATGCGGTCATGTCTCAGGAGCAACAAATGCTCGCCTTTGAGCCGCCGCAATTTGACCATGGCGCAACCATCGGCGGTACGGTCGCTGCCGGACTGTCCGGTCCGAGGCGTCCGTATGCCGGTGCCGTACGCGATTTTGTTTTGGGTGCGCGTGTCGTCAACGGGCTTGGTGAAGACCTGCGTTTTGGCGGGCGGGTCATCAAAAATGTCGCCGGCTATGATGTGTCGCGTCTGATGACCGGCGCATTGGGAACACTGGGGATCCTCACCGATCTTTCCTTCAAAGTCCTGCCCAAGCCGGCGGCCGAAACGACCCTGCAATTTTCCCTTGATGAAGCGACCGCCATCCGGCGATTCAACGAGTGGTCTGGCAAACCACTGCCAATTTCCGCTGCGGCGTGGGCCGATGGTATCGCCAGGTTGCGGCTATCCGGCGCAGCAGCGGGTGTTGCCGCCGCGAGGGAAAAATTGGGCGGTGAAGTTGTTGAGGAAAATACCGCGGGCATTTTCTGGCGTGCATTGCGCGATCAGCGGCATGATTTTTTTCAAACATCCTCGCCCGTCTGGCGGCTGTCGTTGCCACAAACGACCGGTCCGCTTATGCAGAATATGCCGCAATTGATTGAATGGGGCGGTGCGTTGCGGTGGGTGAAAGGTGGGGTGGATGCAACGTCCCTGCGTGAAACAGTTGCAAGGGCCGGCGGCCATGCCACACTATTCCGCGCCGCCGACAAGGCTTGCGGGGTGTTTCATCCGCTGCGCGGGAAGTTGGCAGAGATCCATCGCAACCTAAAGAACGCATTCGACCCGCACAACATTCTGAATCGCGGCCGTCTGGACAGTTTCTAGCCCATCAAATATGCAAACCAACCTATCCGCTGAATTTGTCAACACCCCGCAGGGCATTGAAGCCGAGGGTATTTTGCGCAAGTGTGTGCACTGCGGTTTTTGTCTGGCGACCTGTCCAACGTATAACCTGCTCGGTGACGAACTCGATTCGCCGCGTGGCCGCATCTATTTGATGAAGGAAGTGCTGGAAGGTGCCGCGCCGACCGAAAAGACCCAGCTTCATCTTGATCGCTGCCTGACCTGCCGCGCTTGCGAAACCACTTGCCCGTCCGGCGTGCAGTACGGACGTCTGGTTGATATTGGCCGGGAAATCGTTGACCAAAAAGTCGGCCGGTCAGCCATGGATCGGTTGCAACGCAGTGTGCTGAAAAACGCGCTGCCACAAACCGCACTTTTCTCGGTCGGCCTTGCGCTGGGTCGACTGATGAAGCCGCTGTTGCCGGGTATATTGGCAAAGAAAATCACGGCGAAACGACATGCCGGCGTTTGGCCGCCGACCCGGCACCCGCGGAAAATGCTGGTGTTGGCCGGCTGCGTACAGCCGGCCATGGCGCCATCAATCAATGCGGCAACCGCGCGTGTGCTGGATCGACTCGGCATTTCGCTCGTGACTGCACCGACCGCCGGCTGCTGCGGCGCGATTCCGCACCATTTAAATGACGCGCATGCGGGCCATA
>JANOEV010000230.1:0-1817 GCA_031413695.1 Burkholderiales bacterium | reverse complement strand
GGGCGCGGTGCTGCCATTCGACGCGGTGCTTAACCTCGCGCATGTGGTGATGAGTTTGACCCACGATTTGCTCGACTGGCTGGCGCAGTTGCCCAACGCCGTGTGGCAATCGCACACGCCGCAAACGTGGACGGTGGTGCTGGCGATGCTCGGCGTGGTGATGTTGATGTTGCCGCGCGGCATGCGCTTTCGCTGGGTCGGCGGATTGGCGATGCTGCCGATGTTTTTTATCCTGCCGCCGGCGCCGAAGCCGGGCGAGCTGTGGCTGACACTACTCGATGTCGGCCAGGGCCTGGCCACGGTGGTGCGTACGGCCAATTACACGATGGTGTATGACACGGGGCCAAAATGGAACCCGGACGCCGACTCGGGCAACCGGATCGTGGTGCCGTATTTGCGCGGGGAGGGCATTCGTCGGCTCGATGCACTTGTCATCACGCATGCCGATGACGACCACGCCGGTGGTGCACGTTCGATCATCGATGCGCGCAACCCGACGTGGGTGATGACGTCGATGGCAACCGACACGCCAGACTTAAAAAACGCAAATGAAATCATGCGCTGCGAAGTTGGCGACGGCTGGCGTTGGGACGGCGTGGAATTTGATGTGTTGCACCCGACCAGCGCCGACTACAATGAGACCCGCAAAACCAACAATATCGGCTGCGTGATCAAAATCAGCGCCCCCGGCGGCACGATCCTCATGACGGCGGATGTCGAAAAATTGGTCGAGGTGGAATTGCTTGAACGCTTTGCGCCGGAATTGAAGTCGGATGTATTAATCGTGCCGCACCACGGCAGCAAGAGCTCATCGACCGAGTCGTTTATCGACGCAGTGCAGCCAAAATTGGCGCTGATCCCGGTCGGCTACCGCAATCGTTTTGGTCATCCACACCCGTCGGTTGAAGCGCGATACCTTGAACGCAACATCCCGCTGCGTCGCACCGATTGGGAAGGTGCCATCACATTAAAATTTGCGGTCGATGCCAACGGGCGACCGGTCGTTGCTTCGCACCGCAACGCCAGCAAACGCTACTGGACCGACATGCCGGAACACGCGGCAAAGGACGAGTAGTCAAAGTGCAATACTGGCGGGTGTTGTCAGCACAAAACAGTTGGAAACGCCCGCCAATAAACGACTTTCATTTGTTATTGATGACGTGGCCGCCTATGCATTGGCCGAATGCGTACAATGTCCTCTCACACCAACCCCCGAGGATTGCCACATGGATTTATCCCGCTTCCCGCGCCGCCGCTACACGCCATTCGCCACGCCGATTGAGTTCCTGCCCAATCTGACACGCAAGCTCGACGGGCCGAACATCTATATCAAGCGCGACGACATGTTGGGACTGTATCCGGGTGGCAACAAAACCCGCAAGCTGGAGTTTTTGGTGGCCGATGCTTTATCGCACGGCGCGGACACTCTCATTACCTGCGGCGCGCCACAATCAAACCATTGCCGCATCACGCTCGCGGCGGCGGCAAAAGAGGGCCTCAAATGCCGCTTTGTCATCGAAGAGCGTATCGCCAATAGTTATCACGACGACGCCAATGGCAACCACTTCATGTTCCGTTTGATGGGGGTTGAAGACATCACCGTGGTGCCGGCCGGCAGCGATTTGCTGGCGGAGATGCAAAAGATAGCCGATGAATTGGCTGTGCAGGGACGTCGCGGCTACATCATTCCAGGCGGCGGCTCGAATGCGCTCGGCGCACTTGGTTATGTGGCGTGTGTGCAGGAAATCATGGCGCAACTGTTTGAACAGGCGCTACGCATCGATCATATTGTGGTTGGTTCCGGCAGTTCAGGCACC
>JANOEV010000229.1:0-5746 GCA_031413695.1 Burkholderiales bacterium | reverse complement strand
CGTCAATCCCGGCTGTCATCGACGGTTGGATCGTTGATATGCGCGAAGGGATGAAGCAGGGTGTCGTACTACCGAAGGCACTGGTGGGGCGGATGTTGCCGCAATTCGAGAATCTAAGTGCCGACGATCTTGAAAAAAACGTCTACATGTCGCCGGTCAAAAAATTTCCAGCGGGTTTCAGTGAAGACGACCAGAAGCGTTTGGCCGCGGCGTACACAAAACTGGTACGTGAGCAAATCGCGCCAGCCCACCGCCGTCTGCTGACCTTTATGCGTGACACCTATCTGCCTGCCGCACGCGATAGCGTCGGCCTGTCAGCACTGCCGAACGGTCAGGCGTGGTACGCCTCTCGGGCGCGAAATCAAACCACAACCGATCTAAGCCCGCATGCGATTCACACCATTGGCTTAAACGAGGTGGCGCGGATTCGCAAGCTATTTGAGGTCGCTAAAGACCGTGTTGGTTTTAAAGGTTCGCTGAGCGAATTCTTTACCCACTTAAACACCGCACCTGAATTGCGGTTCAAGACGCGTGAGCAAATCCAAGCGGCCTATGAAGCCCTGCGGCCCGTGGTTGACGCCAAGATTCCGGCGTTGTTTGGCCGCACGCCAAAAACACCGTTTGAGATTCGGCCGGTGGAAGCCTTCCGCGAAGTCGCGTTCGCACCGGCGGCGTATTCAAGCGGGCTGGCCGACGGCTCGCGCCCCGGCATCTTTTACTTCAACGCCTATCAACCAGAAACGCGCCCGCGCTTTGACATTACCGCGATCTATTTACATGAGGCTATTCCTGGCCATCACTTTGAGGCAAGCCTGTCGATTGAGCATCCTTCACTGCCCGCGTTTCGCCGCCACACTGGCGTGACGGCCTACAGCGAGGGCTGGGGCCTCTACGCCGAATATCTAGGCGAGGAAATGGGGGTCTACCAAGATCCTTTGCAATACGCGGGACGTTTATCAGCTGAAATTTGGCGCGCGGTTCGCTTGGTCATTGATACCGGGCTACACGCCAAGGGCTGGACGCGTGAGCAGTCGATTGCCTACTTTCGTGAGAACGTGCCGCTCGCCGAAAGTGTTGCCACGCAAGAAGTGGAGCGTTACATTGCCATCCCCGGTCAGGCGCTCAGCTATAAGATCGGCGAAATCAAGATCCGTGAATTACGCACCCGCGCCGAAAAAGCGCTCGGCAAGAAATTTGATATCCGTGAATTTCACGATGAAATTCTGACGCACGGGTCGGTGCCGTTGAGTGTGCTCGAGGCGGCGGTGAATCGCTGGATTGCGGCAAAGAGCGCGAAGTAGCGTTCCGGCGCAAGCGATTTTCGTCGCAGCCATTCACAGTCTGTGCGTAGGCACTCGTCGCGAAGCTGCTACTGCTGTTGAATCAACAAGTACGCATTTTCGTATGCGCGCGCAGCCCGGCAAGGCCGGCACATGCGAGCGCGTTTGCCCAGCGGCGCTCGAACGTTTTATGTCTATTTGGAGCCGTCGTTGACAAAAATTTCATCGACGCGCGTCATGGTTCATGCGTCCGGGTTTGCGCGGGTTGTAGGCGCGTCTGCCGCAGACGGTACGATGCATCATGTCGAAATTTCCATTCGGTAGATCACTGTCGGCTTGACGTTTAACAGCACGACTACTGCTCTTGGCCGATGTTGTTACAAATGCCGCAAATGCAAAAAACGATGCCTGCCAACGCAGCCGACCCATCATCAATTGACCTCGGTCTGACGTGCACGATCACTATGGGTCATCCGGCAGTGCTATACCGACACGCCACCGTGTTCAGATAGGGAATCCTGACGGCAAGATGAAAACTCATCGGCAGATCACCGTCTTCGCGCAATCGTATTTCAATTTCCCTGCATTGTGTCGGCAGAGCAAGCTTTAGCAAGCGACTTTCGTTCTTGCAAATCGCGTGCGAGGCAATACATGTTTCACCGGCGTAGAGGTCGACCCAATACGGCCCGGCTTCGTTTGCAACGCCAAAATATCTGAGCAGCAACACCTGACGCGCATCGGGCGGTGCCGGCAATTGGATGACCCCGCTGCGTCCCAACAGGCATTGTGCATAAATGCTGCCCTGATCGAGAAGCAGCCATTCGTTGGGTGGGAAGTGGTTTGCAAGTGCGGGCGCTTTGTTAATCTCAATGGCCGGCATTTGGGTTTCTGTTAGCGCGACATGCACCTTGCCAACAATTGGCCGTGAGACAAAGACGCCTTCATCCAGCGCACCTAGTCGGTGCCACTTTGTGGAGCACGCCGGCCCGGAACCTTGTTTGCGATATACCACCTGCATTGTTGCGCCATATAACATCGCCGATTGCTCAAGATGGCTTGTGCCTTCCAAATTCGCCAACTGCGCAGTTTGTTGGCAATATTGCGCAACAAATTCGCCGATTTCCGGCGCTGTGGGCAACGTAAATCCCATCAACGCCTCGGTCCGACCCAAGGCCGACCGTAAAGGTTCGAATCGTTCAGTCAGGGCGGTCGCGATCTCGGTTGCAGATAGCTGTTGTTTCAAAAAATGCTCGTCAATCGCGGATGGATGCGGTGTCAGTGTCCGGCTGACGACATCAACCCCATCCGGTTTGAACACGGCAAGCGGAATGCGGTCATTTTCGACCATGCCAAAAAGTTCTTCGTCGCGCGAACCTGCAAACGGCGATGACAATATGCGTAACAGCCCGGCATCGACCACGCGTTGTTCCCAGCCTGTGTATTGCCCGGCGCGACTGGTGCGAAAGCGGTAAAAGCAACCGCTGCTACCGACCGGTTCATTAAACAGAATGATGAGTCCACCACCGCGGGTTACGCGTATAAGTTCGTCAATGACTTTTTCCGGCCGCCAGGTGTGGTGGACCGCCGAGGCAATAAAGGCGATATCGAAGAAATTGTCACTGAAGGGAAGATCATGGAAGTCGCTGGCCACGAGAGTAGCTGTCGCATCACCATAGGTGCGCTGAAAGTGGGCGGCGCCGAGCCTGAGTGAGTGCGGCGAAATGTCGCAGGCGGTCACATCCATGCCACAGGATTGATTCAGGCTTTGTGCCGTGGAGTGCAGATAAGGGGCGACTTCCAAAAAACGGAGCGGCCTACCGTCTGCCGCAAGACCCGCCAGGTTGATGATGTTCTTGACGAATTCGGTGTGTGCGACGCTTGTTGCATCGAAGTCCGGGTCGACATTGACCGCGTGCCATGCGATTTCGCCGAGCTGTGCGCTGAACTGTGCAATCACAGCTTGCACTTCATTGTCTGACGGTAATTCAGGCGTGCTCGTGGAAGTGCTATCGGTCATGATCGTACGGCGTGGTGAAGGTAGACGGCATTTTGGCACACGATAAATATGGCTGAGATTTTCGTCAGCGTCCTTTGACAAAACCCCTGGTTACGTTGGCCGCCCAAGATGCAAAAACCCCGGCACCACAATATGTGGCCCGGGGTTTGTTGTGACGGCATGACACGATAATATTATTGGCTCAGGCGGCGTCCCAACGAGACAGCGTATGAACCGGGGCGTGCGGCAAGTGTCGGGTCAGCAGACGGGCCAACACCCTTTGGCAGCACCAGCGGGTTGAAGGTGATTTTGTCGCAGGCGCCACCGGCACCGGCTTCAACCTTGTCGATGACCAAACGACCGGCGGTGACAACTTTGCGGCCCGCGGGTAGCGGTACGGTCGGGTCGTTCACCACATCACCCTGTTCGGCGAGTTGCACATTGAAATTAAACGCGATGTTGCCATTGGCGGCGCGTCTGCGCAATTCGTCGGCGAGGAAATCGTCTGGCAATTGTTTGAGTTCGTCTTCCGTGAGGCCCTGTGTTCCGCGCGCCGCTTCGAACATCCATTTGCCCATGACCTTCTTTTTAGCCGGCGTGGTGAATTCAAATGCATTGGTGCCCCAATAATTCACCGTTGCGTAGCTGGCCGGTACCGGTGCCTTGGCGAGCCATTCGATTTGCGGCTTTGAGTCCGGATGGCTGTCATTGAATGCTTTCACTTTTGCCGGGTCGGGCCGACCAGTTGCCGGGTCGGGGCGACGGGCTTCCAAAAACTTCACAAAGTTGGCCGGTGTGTTGACAAAAAATACCGGCGCCGAAATGTTGGCTGTTTCCCATGATTCACCACCCGGGCCGTTAAATTTCAACGCGAGGCCGCGTACGGTTTTGCCTTTGTCCGGCGCTTTTGGACTGCCACCGCCGATCGAGAAACGCGCAATGACGGGAATTTCCTGGCCGCTGAAAATGGCGGAGTTGGTCAGCGTGCGACCATCCGCGGTGCCGACAAAAAATCCGGATGCACAAACCCCTTTGGCGCCGGAGCGGCGTGCCGCGTGTTTACCGAATACGCCTTCGAGCGCGTCAACCAGTTGGGCCGGGCCGGGTGTTTGTGCAACGGTGACGGGGATAAAGCTGGAACTGATGGCGCCGAGCACGAGGCTGGCAAGAACACGGGACGATGGTTTCATGGTGACTCCTGAAAAACGAGCGTTGGGGGGAGGTGTCGCGCGAACGGCAGGCGCCGCGCCGCGCCGCTGTTGCAACCGCATAAGTCGCGCCGGGCGGTCAGCCCTTACACAGGATAACGCAGCCTTATCCAGCCATACGGTGCAAGGTGGGGATATGGATTCGATTTAATGAAAGCCGACGGATTTTATTTGGGAACTTCTAAAAACCTGTCCTTTACCGGTGTAGACCCTGCCCCAGCATGCTTAAAGGTGGGGCCGGGACCCAGCCCGTTACAACTCATTGATATTACGATGGACTGGATTCCTGCATAGTTTGAAAAATGAGCAGGAACGACGACAAGATTGAGGTCATTAGAAGTTCTCATTTGCGAAACGCCAATATCCACCAACATTTACAGACATTTTTGCCTGAAAAGAGGCTTGCTACCTTGGGTTTCGTTGTTTGAAATGAAAAAACCCAGCCAACGCTGGGGTTTTTTACAGACCGTCTTGCGGGGAGGTGCGGATTAACCTGGTAACGCCGGATAGTCGGTGTAACCCTTGGGACCCGGCGTGTAAAACGTCGACATGTCCAGTGCATTTAGTGCGGCATTCTTTTGCATACGTGCGACCAGATCCGGGTTGGCCAAAAAGGCGCGGGCAAAGCCGATCATGTCTGTTTGTCCGGCGTCGAGGGCGGCCTGTGCCGAGGTTGCATCAAAGCCACCGGCAAGAATGAATGGACCAGCGAATGCGTGGCGCAGCGCGAGCTTGTATTCGGACGGCACCTGTGGCGCACCCATGGCCGAATGGTCGAGCACATGCAAATACGCGAGTTTTAACGCCGAGAGTTCCGTGACCAGCGCAAGGTATTGATCCTGCTGTTCGGGATAGGTGCCGGTGTCATTAAACACACCCATGGGCGAGAGACGGATACCGACCCGGTCCGCGCCGATGGCGGCAATACTCGCACGGGTGACTTCCAAGGCAAAACGATTGCGCGCCGCGATCGAGCCGCCATAGCCGTCGGTCCGGGTGTTGACGTTGGCATTGAGAAACTGCTCGATCAAATAACCGTTTGCGGCGTGTAATTCCACACCATCAAAGCCGGCGTCAATGGCGAGTTTGGCGGCGGTCGCGTATTCAGCCACGGCGTGGTCGATATCGGCCTGGGTCATCGCGCGTGGCTTGCTGTGTGGCTGCATACCGTGGCTATCGGTGTACATCTCGCCGGGGCAGATCGCATCAGTCGGGCCAACCACTTCGGCACCGACCGGCAGATTGGCGGCCTGGGTCACGCG
>JANOEV010000228.1:0-5900 GCA_031413695.1 Burkholderiales bacterium | reverse complement strand
CAGGCAACCTACATGGTTGATCAATGCTTGCCTCCTGGAAGTCCGTCGAATCCCCAACGCCGCACGACTTGCCTGTCGGAAACTCGGACACATGCGTTGAAGCAGCCGACAGGCACCACTTTTCAAAAGGCGATAATTTCCACTTTTATCCATATAATCAAATAGTTATCGAGTTGGCACGCAAAATGCTCTATGCTCTACGTACCCTAACAATGCCCTCGGAGGCTGCCATGAACACAATGCATAGCGTGACACCCAACATTCCATACAGCGTCGCTGTTGCCGTTTTGGTGATTGGAATGACCTTTGGTATCGCCCTCAAGGTTTTGTTTTAGGCCGCATTCCGGCAAACGCACGAAACACGCACCGTCAGATTACATAAAAAGGAAACGTCATGAAACGTCAACAATCCGGTTTTACCCTCGTTGAAATTGCGATCGTTCTGGTGATCGTCGGCCTGCTGCTCGGCGGCGTGCTGAAAGGCCAGGAATTGATCAACAGCGCAAAAGCAAAAAGCTACGCACAAGATTTCCGCACCATTCAAACCGCACTTTATGGTTTTCAGGATCGTTTCAAGGGTATTCCCGGCGACTTGGCCGGTGCCGATACAAAAATCACCGGTGCAACACTGGCATCATCCGGCGGAACTGTTGGTAATGGTCAGATTCAAGGCGTCTGGGATTCAGCAACCGCCACCGAAGAATCGTGCCTCGCCTGGCAGCACATGCGTCTCGCCGGTTTCTTGGCGGGCAGCACCACGGTTAACTGCACCACGGGTGACGCATACGTCCAAATTAACGCCGACGGTGGTCGCGTCGGTATCAGCAGCACGATGCAAATGACGCTGCCGACGACGATGACGGGCTCATACAACATTTGCTCGACCGGCGTGTTGGGCAAAATTGCCAAGCAACTTGACACACAGCTTGACGACGGCAATACACAGACGGGATCGTTTCGGGTCGCTGAAATAGCCACACCCGCAACGGCGATCACAACGGCGCTGACGTTGGACGCCAACTCCTACTTGGTGTGCCTCGCGTTTTAATTGTGCCGCTTGCCTAAAAAAGCCCGCTTCGGCGGGCTTTTTTTTGCCCTCGAAGAACGCTTGGGGTCTGATGTTGTTTGGCGCACGACATTAGCCGGTAAACGAAGCGCTTGTTCATCGCGGCCATACCGTTTACCGCTTGCGCCTCCACAGGCCGCGGGTGATGCCAATCGTCATGGTTCTTACTTCACAAATTTGCTTTAACCGATAAACTATGCGGCCTGTCAACCAATTTGTTTGAGACCCCTATGCGTTTCCCCATATCGTTACTGCGCACATCGCTCGTTTCCTTCAGTCTTGTCGCCGCACCCTTTCTTGCCGGCACCGCATCAGCCGACCCCGTCAAAATGGACAAGGTCCTCGCCGGCGAACATCGTTCGGACGCAAACAAGGCGCGCGACAAGTTTCGCAACCCGAAAGCCACACTGGAATTTTTTGGCGTGAAGCCAAACTCGGTTGTGGTTGAAGCCCTTCCCGGCGGCGGCTGGTACACCGAGGTGCTCGCGCCGTACCTTCGTGAGACCGGCAGTTATTTCGCGCTGTTGCCAGCGACTAGTGAACGTGGCATCAAGGCGCATGAAGAGCGTATGGCCGCCAAGCCAGCGCTCTACGATAAGGCCAAGCTCGCAAAAATCACCACTTCACCCAACGCGGGTTTTGTGCCGACTGTTGAAGGCATAAAATCTGGTAGTGCTGACGTTGTGCTGACTTTCCGCAACATCCATAATTTAATCGGCCCAGACGTCCTCGACGTTTACATGCGTGCTTTCTTTGACATGCTGAAGCCGGGTGGCGTGTTGGGCGTCGAAGAACATCGCGCCAAGCCGGGCACGGCTGTGAAGGCGATGATTGATTCAGGGTACGTCACCGAGGAATACACCATCAAGCGCGCACTGGCAGCAGGGTTTAAGCTCGATGCCAAGAGCGACGTAAACAACAACGCAAAAGATACCAAGGACTATCCAAAAGGCGTGTGGACATTGCCCCCAACGCTGACCGAGGGCGAGAAGGATCGCGCCAAGTATTTGGAGATCGGTGAATCCGATCGCTCCACGCTGCGTTTTGTGAAACCGGCGAAGTAACGGTGTCACCGGCGAAAGTTGTTTTGACGCCGCCGCTCGAGAACAAGGGCCCGCTTCGGCGGGCTTTTTTTCGTCCCTCGTGCATGGATTTATGGGTGACCACCAACTCTTTTTCCAGACTTGGCTGGTCGCTTGCAAGTACAACGATTGCGCGCGACACCGGGCTTTCGTACGTGCGGTCCGGCTGGCTGACGCACCCGGTTCAGGCCGATCCACGCTGGCCGGTGTTCCTGAAAAAGATGGGCTTTGACGATTCATTGGCGACCGACACCATTTTCGGGGAGGCAAAGTCGGCTATTGACGGCTGATTTCGGGCAAAAGAGGCTGGAAAATGCTGCGGATGCGAGGGTTTGTAAATTGATCGGCCCTGATCCCTTTGATTCACGTTGGTCGCTTGGGAATGATTAAAGCCCGCCGCGTCCCTCTTTTGTGTGAAACGCCTGCGCGGTGTCCCACGCGATGCCCTGCAGGAATGTTGCGACTTCGGTCGGCAGGCCGGCGGTGTACTTCAACCCCTTGGGATTTGTTTTGTAAACGGAAGCGACCACGGTGCATGCGGCGAGATAAGTTCCCATCAAGCTGGGGTGGCGTTTGTCGGCGACATAGAGATTCAGGTCGGGGCGGGCGGCGATTGCGTTTCCGAAAGCCAGGCCAGCGGGTACCACCAGCGCATTGTTTTGTTTGCCCGCCTTGACATACTCGATGGCCAGTTGAGCGGTCATTTCCGGTTTGTCCTGATAGGCCCACGACATGAACAGGATCGGGGCCGCGCCATATTTGCGCGCGGTTGCGCTGTGCTTGGCCGCATATTCGTAGAAAATCGATTGCAACTTCGGATGCACCGGACACTGGCTGCAGTCCATCATCATCACGCCGTCAAACGGCTTGTCGAAGGTATTGAATCTGACCTCGTTGTCGCCGACGAAGGAGTAGCTGGCCACACCGCCGGGCTTGAAGTGCGCCTCAACGTCATGCCAGTTGATACCGGAACCGCTGATCGTGGCCGACGTTGCGCGTAACCCCTTGGCACCGCTCGCCGCCATGAGCTGGCCTACATGCCCATGCATGGAATTGTTGTAATAGAAGAAGCTGTTGCCAACCCATAACAAGGATTTGACTTCAGTCGAAACGGTGAGCGGCGCCTTGCTCACCGTCGGTGTGGTACATGCCGTCAACACGGCGGCAATTGCAATACCGAACAGCATGGCGCGTATGTTCATGGGCCTTCTCTCGTGGTTGTGGTTTCGAGTTATTTTCACGGTTTAGAAATGCGCGGAAACTGTTTTAGTCTGACGGAATCTATTCGATTTGTCTTTCGCCAAGTCATTAGAACACCCCGCGCAATGCCAAATAGGGATAGGCAGGGGCAGGGGTTCCTCGCAGCAAGCGCGGGTTAAACCTTCTGATAAACCTCACCACCCCGCTTCACAAACTCGATGGCCTTCACTTCCAACCCCTTCTTCAGCGCGTCCTCATCGCTAAGTCCTTCCGCCTTCGCAAAGTCGCGCACGTCCTGCGAAATCTTCATCGAGCAGAAATGCGGGCCGCACATCGAGCAAAAGTGCGCGAGCTTGGCGCCTTCTTGCGGCAATGTCTCGTCGTGGAACTCTTTGGCTTTGTCGGGATCGAGGCCCAGATTAAATTGATCATCCCAACGGAATTCAAAGCGGGCTTTGGACAACGCATTGTCGCGCATCTGCGCGCCGGGGTGACCCTTCGCCAAGTCGGCAGCATGTGCAGCAATCTTGTAGGCCATGATGCCGTCTTTGACGTCGTCTTTGTTCGGCAGGCCTAAGTGTTCTTTGGGTGTGACGTAACAAAGCATTGCCGTACCGTACCAGCCGATCATCGCAGCACCGATTGCACTGGTGATGTGGTCATAGCCCGGTGCGATGTCGGTCGTGAGTGGGCCGAGTGTATAGAACGGCGCTTCATGGCAGTACTTCAGTTGAAGGTCCATGTTCTCTTTAATGAGATGCATCGGCACATGGCCCGGGCCTTCGATCATCACTTGCACGTCGTGTTTCCACGCAACCTGTGTCAGTTCACCGAGTGTTTTGAGTTCACCCAATTGCGCTTCGTCGTTGGCATCAAAACCCGAGCCGGGGCGCAGACCATCACCGAGCGAAAACGACACGTCGTACGCCTTCATGATTTCGCAGATGTCTTCGAAGTGTGTGTAAAGGAACGACTCTTTGTGATGCGCCAAACACCACTTCGACATAATCGATCCGCCGCGTGAGACGATGCCGGTCATGCGTTTGGCCGTCATCGGGATATAGCGCAGCAACACGCCGGCGTGAATGGTGAAGTAGTCCACACCCTGCTCGGCTTGTTCGATTAATGTGTCGCGGAAAATTTCCCAGGTCAGGTCCTCTGCCTTGCCGTTGACCTTTTCCAGCGCTTGATAAATCGGCACGGTACCGATCGGTACGGGTGAATTGCGAATAATCCACTCGCGTGTTTCGTGGATGTTCTTGCCTGTCGACAAGTCCATTACCGTGTCGCCACCCCAGCGCGTCGACCACGTCATCTTTTCGACTTCTTCGCTGATACTCGACGACACGGCTGAGTTGCCGATGTTGGCGTTGATCTTCACCAGGAAGTTGCGGCCGATGATCATCGGCTCGGATTCAGGGTGATTGATGTTCGCTGGGATGATGGCGCGGCCGCGTGCAACTTCATCGCGCACAAACTCCGGCGTGATGTGACTTTGGATATTGGCACCGAACGATTCGCCCGGATGTTGATGCGTAATCATCGCCGGGTGATTCGCCAGCATCCACTCGCGATTCTGGTTTTCGCGAAGGGCGATGTATTCCATTTCCGGCGTGATGATGCCGCGTTTGGCGTAGTGCATTTGGCTGACGTTCATGCCTGCTTTGGCGACGCGCGGCTTGCGTTTAAGGTTGAAGCGGAGCTCGTCGAGCTTCGCGTCGTTCAAACGATCAATGCCGTACTGTGACGACGGGCCATCGAGTTGCACCGTGTCATTGCGCTCTTCGATCCACTTTTCGCGCAATGCAGCGAGGCCCGAGCGGATGTCGATGGTCACGTTTGGGTCGGTATATGGGCCGGAGGTGTCGTAAACAAAAATCGCGGCGTTTTTTTCACCTTTGCCGTCGGCCGACATCGCCAGCGGTGTATCGGCTTGCGAAATTTCGCGCATCGGCACACGAATATCCGGGCGGCTGCCTTCGATATACACCTTGCGTGAATTTGGCAAAGGCTTAACGGCGGCTTCGTCCACCGTGGCGGTGGATTCGAGGAATTTGGGATTGGTGGGTGCGTTCATGGTGGTTCCTTGTTGGTCTAAACAAAGGACACGCCCACCGCAACGGTTGAACGCATCCCTTCGGCGGCATTACCCGCATCAGGTTCGATGGGTATCTCTCACCCGGCCAATCACGGCCAGGACCCCAGCGTTATCAAACTAAATCCAGCCAACACATTACACGAATACAACAGCGAAGACGACTGGCTTGACGGAGGCGACGAACAAGGGTATCTTAATGACTGGATAGTCATTAAACCAGTTCCAATATGTCTGCACTCGCGAAAATAATCGAACCGCGTTGGGAGCGTCGCAAAGATGCGCGTCCGGGCGAACTTGCGTCAGCGGCACTCGATCTTTTTATCGAGCGCGGCTTTTCGGCAACCCGTTTGGATGATGTCGCCAAACGCGCCGGGGTTGTTTGAGTATGTTCGGGCAAAATCACCACCCCGGAACAGGCTGTAGAGTCCGGCGACCAACACTGCCGCCACGATCA
>JANOEV010000227.1:0-10289 GCA_031413695.1 Burkholderiales bacterium | reverse complement strand
TGTATCCCCAGGTGTCGGTATAACGATAGTCCCACGCCGTGGCGTTGAGGTTGCCAAAGCGAACCCGCTGGTGGGGTTTGCCGATGGCCGCCATGACCTGCGCCGGCGTCATGCCAACCACGATGGCTTGTGTGCGGGTGTCGTTGAGGCCCGGCGTCATGAAATAGCCGCCGACATCGCTGTTGCCGCCCGCCGCACAGCCCGCGATGAACAACGCCGTGGCCAGCCATGCGATGCGGGTGGCAGTTTGTCGCTTGATGAACGCGCGTAAAATGTGCGTTGAATGCATTGGCTTCATTTTATATCCGCCATTTGAAAAAATGCCCGGCTGCCGCCGGATAATCACCCCGGTGACGAATCGGCGTCCAGCGCAAAAAATTCGCGGATGCGGGCGACAATGTCCGCACGTCTTTTCGCCGGTTCGGGCTGGTCAACCAGCGCTTTTTGTTGCGCGAGTGTTAATTCCCGATCGACCAGTACATGGGATATTTCCGCGGCGATGTCCGGGCGCGCCGTCAGAATGTGACGGAATCCCTCTTTATCGAGCCGGTAACAATCGAAATCGGATTTGGCGATGACGGTCGCGCGGCGCGGTTCGCCGGTCATCATGCCCATTTCACCGAACACATGACCGTCGCTCAGGGTGGACACCAGCGTGCGGGCGCCTTGTGTGCCCTGCACCCACACTTCCGCCTCACCCTTGACGATTAAATACAACCAGTGGGCGACCGCGCCCTGGCGCGTCATGACATCACCCGCGACAAACGGCGCATGCACCAAATGCGAGGCCAGTTCGGCCAGCTCGGCGTCGTCGAGGGTGCGAAAGATGTCCACCTTTTTTAGCGCGCTGATACGGTTGCGCTGTTCGGTTGCGTCACGCGCACTGCGGAACGCGTCATTTTCCTTGATCACAAAATGTTCTTCGGTGGGGATGGCCACGCGTATTCCCTCACGCAGCAATGCCGCCTGACAGTGCACCCGGACGGCGCTGTCGGTCACATCGTCAAATTGCGGGTTGGTGAGCCAGTAGCGCAGCACATAATTACCACCGTCCGGCAGCAGTTCCATCAGTACGCAGGACGGTGGCGGATCGGCGGCAACATGGGCGATGTCGGCATTGACCACGGCATCCTCGAGTATTGTCCCGATATTGCGCATGCCGCTGCCGGCGGTTAACGAGAAGCCGACCGACCGGCGCCAAAGCATGCTGGTATCGCTGCGGGCGCCGATCACCGCAAAGCGGGTTCGCATCAACGCGCTGTTCGGCACAATCACGGTTTCCCGGCTGCGGGTTTCGATGGCGGTATAACGCCAGCGGATTTCGGTCACACGACCGTTTACATCATCGATGCGCACCCAGTCACCGATCCGAATTGAGCGGTCCAGTTGCAACGCCAGCCCACCGAGTATGTTGCCGAGTGTGTCCTGCATTGAAAACGCAACAATGCCGGTCAATACCGCCGACGTCGTCACCACGCTTGAAAAATCCATCCCCGCGGTGCGCAACCACATGCCGACCCATGCAATGACCAGCAGCGCGACGACCAGGTCCTCGATGATTTGTGGCGGCTTGATGCGCAGCGGCGGCAGCAACGCACGAAACAGCAAAATGCCACCAAGCCGGATGACGATCGCCGCAACAACGAGATAAATGATATCGGCGATCCAGCCGTGAATGGCATGGTTGGTATCGTCGGCAAACAGGGTGGTGTTGGTGTGGGCGGCGATCACGTTGATGGTCTGCGCCAGCGCCAACAGTACAACCACAATCAGCATGTTGCGGGCGCGCACCCGCTCGGCGGGGCGCAACGCCATCACCAGTAATGAAAGCGCAACCGCCAGCGTGCCGGCGATCAATAGTTCGCGTTGCACGGTGAACATGCGTCTGCCCTACAGGGCGCCTTCGATGGTTTCGCACAGGCGCTTCAGCGTCTCGACGCGCGACCATGGTTTGTCGTTGCCGGCAATGACGTGCCAAGGCGCGAGCGCCGACGATGTACGCTCGATCATATCGGCCACGGCGCGCTCATAATCCGGCCAGCGTTTGCGGTTGCGCCAATCTTCGTCGGTGATCTTGAATTGTTTGTGCGCTGTTTTGGCGCGCTCCTTGAAACGATTCAGTTGTTCGGCCTGGCTGATCGCCATCCAGAACTTGACCACGATCGCCCCGTCCACCGCGAGTTGTTCCTCAAATTCGTTGATCTCGTGGTACGCGCGCATCCAGTCTTTCTCGCCGCAGAATTTTTCAACCCGCTCGACCAGCACGCGGCCGTACCACGAGCGGTCAAAGATAACCGTGTGACCGTGTTGCGGAATGTGCCGCCAGAACCGCCACAGATAGGGCTGTGCGCGTTCCTCGTCGCTGGGAGCCGCCACCGGCACGATATGATAAAAACGTGCATCCATCGCCCGCGTGATGCGACGGATGGTGCTGCCCTTGCCGGCGGCATCCATGCCTTCGAACAACATCACAATCGAACGGTCGCGCATTTTTTTGTGGCGGGTGAGCAGACTCAATTCGCCTTGGAGCTTCGACAGCTTGTTGTTGTAGGCGGCATGATCGAGCTTGCGCGTGTAGTCGGCCGTGTTGAGGATGTCGCGTTTGTCGAGGCTTTGTTGCGGCAACGGCTCGGCCGGCGAAATCTTCTGTGTGCCGCCTTTGAGCCTGCGTGTGAGTGAATCAAGCAGCAGACGGCCGGCCGTCAATGAGCGGTACGCGTTATCACTGCCTTCGATGATATTCCACGGTGCCTCGCCGGTCGACGTTTCGCGCAGTGCCAGTTCACATACGCCGACAAACTCATCGTAATGCTTGAATCGTTTCCAGTCTTCCTTGGTCACCCGCCACGCGGTTTTCTTTTTTGCCGACAGGGCCTTGAGGCGTTTGGTCTGCGCATCCTTCGACAGGTGAAACCAGAGCTTGATGATGAGTGCGCCTTCGGCCACCAGCATGCGTTCATGATCGCGAATGCGCGCCAGCCGCCGGTCAAATTCCGCCGCGCCTTCACTTTCCATGACGCGTTGCAGGATGGGGTCGGTGTACCACGAACCAAACAGGATGCCGATTTTGCCTTTGGGTGGCAGTGCCTGCCAGAAGCGCCACATCTCCGGTCGTGCGCGCTCGATGTCGGTGGATGCGCCGAATGCATGGGTATGAATGTGACGCGGGTCCATCCATTCATTCAACAGATTGACGGTTTCGCCCTTGCCCGCACCGTCAACGCCGTTGACCAGAATAATCACCGGAAACTTGCTGTTTGCCAGCAACTGGTATTGGGCATCGAGAAGCGCCGCGCGCAGTTTTGGCTCCTCGCGGACAAATTCGGATTTTTTGAGCTTGTGGCCGATCTCGGCGGACTCGAACATGGATTCACTCCTGTAAAAAGGACGAGTTGGCGTGACATATGAACAATGCCAGTGTGGCGCGAATCCCGGGCTGGCAATTTGACTTGTATCAGTTGATGGTCATTTTCGGGTCACGCGGCGCGCCCGACACGGCTGGTGGCAGAATAGGGGCGTCCTTTACCAACGGAGCCAACTCATGATTTATCTCGTCACCGGTCTGGTGCTGTTTCTCGGCATTCATTCGGTTCGTATCGTCGCCGAGCCGTGGCGCACACACCGCATCGCCCAAATGGGGGCGGGAACATGGAAAGGCGTCTATTCGCTACTGTCGATTGTGAGTTTTATTCTGATCGTTTACGGCTACGGCCTGTCGCGGCAGGCCCCGATCGATTTGTGGATGCCGCCGGTGTGGACGCGGCATCTGGCGGCGCTGCTGACCCTGCCGGTTTTTGTACTGCTGGTGGCGGCGTATGTGCCGGGCAGTCACATCAAGGCCGTCTTCAAACACCCGATGACGCTTGCCATCAAGCTATGGGCGGGCGCGCATCTTTTGTCGAACGGCCGGCTTGGCGACGTATTGCTGTTTGGCGGCTTCTTGTTGTGGTCGGCGTTTTTGTTTCGTGCGGCGCGCCA
This sequence comes from Burkholderiales bacterium, assembly GCA_031413695.1. Lineage (GTDB taxonomy): Bacteria > Pseudomonadota > Gammaproteobacteria > Burkholderiales > Usitatibacteraceae > UKL13-2. The sequence goes on along the minus strand of JANOEV010000227.1, from coordinate 6,311 downwards.
GCGAGACCGGCAACAATCGATCACCTATGTTGCGATCGGCTGGTCGCGTGACGTTATTGCCATTGTGGCCGGCCTGTTGCTGTGGGGGGTGTTTGCCACCTACCTGCACGGTGTGCTGATTGGTGTGCGACCGTTTGGCTAGCGCGGTGCCGCCGCGCTAGGGTCGCTTGCGGAGCGGGTAATGTCACCTGTATTTGACGCACAATCGTTGCTGTCCGTCTGCGTCGCCCTTGGCATCGGCCTGTTGATCGGTGCCGAGCGCGAGCGCCGTAAAGGCAGCGGAACGGATCGAGGTGCCGCAGGCATTCGTACATTTGCCGTTGCGGCGATTGCCGGCGCCGTGGCGATGCTGCTCGGCGACGTGTTGCTGATGGCGGTGGTGACGCTGCTGGTGGGTGGATTTGCCTTGGTTGCATACCGTCGCGTGCCAACCGACGACCCGGGCATGACCACGGAGATCGCCTTGATCGTGACCTGTCTGATTGGCGGTCTGGCCACGCATCAACCGTTGTTCGCCGCGGCATTGGGTGTTGTGCTCGCGGGCTTGCTGGCCGCCCGGGATCGAATCCATCACTTTGTGCGTGGTGTGCTGAGCGAGCGAGAATTGCACGATGCGTTACTGTTCGCCGCCGCCGTGCTGATTGCGCTGCCACTGGCACCGGATCGTTTTGTCGGGCCGTTCGCCGCCATTAATCCGCACGCCTTGACCGGCATTGTGGTGTTGGTGATGTTGATCAGCGCGATGGGTTACGTTGCGCTACGAATGCTTGGTCCGCGGTTTGGTCTGCCGGTGGCGGGATTGGCGTCGGGATTCATTTCCAGTGCGGCGACGATTCACGCCATGGGTCGCCGAACGCGTGATGAGCCGGCCCTGATGTCGGGGCTGGTGGCGGGCGCGGTGTTGTCCTCGGTCGCAACCGTGCTGCAATTGGCCGCGGTGCTCGCTTTCCTGTCGCCGCCGCTACTGTTGTTGATGATCAAGCCGCTATTGTTTGCCGGTGCCGCCGCCGGCATTTACGCCGGCTGGTTCACCTGGCAGGCGCTGCAGATCGGGGCAGGCGCGCATACCGGCAGTGGGCGTGCATTTGATTTGCTGACCGCGCTCGGGTTTGCCGGGTTGATCGGCGCGGTATCGGTCATCTCGGCGGCACTCAATGCGTGGATCGGCGACGGCGGTGTTTTCGTGGCAATGTTTGTTTCGGGGCTGGCGGACGCCCATGCGGCTGCGGTGGCGTCGGCGTCACTGCTGGTGGGTGGCAAGATCAGCGCGCCCGTCGCGGCAACGGCGATACTGACCGGCCTCAGCGCAAATACATTGGTGAAGGCAATTTTGGCGCTAACCGCCGGCGGATGGCCCTACGCGCGCCGCATCATTCCCGGCTTGTTATCGATGATTGCCGCGGCGTGGCTGGGGATCTGGGTCTGACAGACCGGCAAACCGTTTAGGCAAAGTGTCCAGTGCAAGCGCTGTTTGAGGCAAAAATGCCCCACACAGCCCTGCCAGTCTGGTGTTTGATTTCTAAATCAGCGCCAGAAATTCGCTCACACGTTTCCACGATTGCCAAGATGCGCGTCGATCCACGCGGTGACCATCGGCCATAACCTGGCTTCCGCCTGTGCCTTGAAAAACCCAAAGTGGCCGATACGCGTCATGCCGACATCGGCCGGCGATAACAGCCGATAGTCGACGCTGCCGGGTGGATAGGCGTCGTGCAACAATTTGGAACCGGCCTCGAGCAGCAATTCGTCGTCGGAAAAGGTCAGCGCCAGCACCGGAAATCGTGCGCTGGCGTAGGCTTCACGCGCACCCGGCTCACCCGACAGAATGTAATCCGGGGTCAGGCACCAGCGCCGCCATTGAAACAACGCGCCGGTGGGAATGTCACCAATCACACCAACACGTGCACCGGGAAAATAGCCGAACAAAGGGCACAGAATCGGCGCGAGCAAATACCAGAGAAATGGCGCGGTGCGGCGCACCGACGGGGTGTTGTGACGCATCGCACCACTGCCGACGGCGATATTGATCAGGCCGGCGAGTTTGTCGCGGGCGGGCAGCAGCGGTGCACTTTGCCCGCCGAAACTGTGCCCCACCGCAAATAACGGCAGGGTGGGCCGGGCGGCTTTGGCGGCGCAGATAACGGCGTTGTAGTCTTGCGCGAACCAATCGGTCAAGGTCGCCTTCGCATTGCGCATGTCACGCCCGGTTTGGCGCAGGGTTTCGCCGGTGCCGCGAAAATCAAATGTCCAGACGACAAATCCTTGTTCGGCAAGGTGTTGTGCGTACAGCGCATAAAAACGCTGGGTGACGGCCATTGCGGTGGCGATCACCACCGAGGCCCGCGCCGGTTGCCCGTCGGCGTGGTTAAAACGGTTACAGACGATGGTGGTGCCGTCGCGGGTGGTGATATCGAACGAATCCATGGGGGTGATTATGCCCGCCCCACCGGTCGGATAGCTTCGGTTTGTCACCCAATATTCACATCATTCAGGTAAGCTGATCGTTGACTCCGTCGGACAAGGCGCACAACACCGGCGGATCTTTCGATCGCATTCATTGGAGCCGGCATGTATCACGGGGAACGTTTCAACGGTTATAGCCATCTGGCGGGCACCATGCTCGCCATCATCGGTGCGGTGATCCTGATTGTGATCGGGTCATTGCAGGGCGATGCCTGGAAGATTGTCAGCTTTTCCATTTATGGCGCAACGCTGATTCTGTTGTACGGCAGCTCGACCATGTATCACTCGACGCGGGGCAGGGTCAAAAACTTCTTTCGCAAATGCGACCATGCCGCGATCTACCTGCTGATCGCGGGAACCTACACCCCGTTTACGCTGGTCACGTTGGGCGGGGGCTGGGGCTGGTCGTTGTTCGGGGTGATCTGGGGGCTGGCGATTTTTGGTATTGTCCAGGAGCTTGCGCTGGCAGGCAAAAAGCGCATGTTGTCGCTCTACCTGTACCTGGGCATGGGTTGGGTGGCGGTGGTTGGCGTGATTCCCCTGATCGAAGCGCTGACCTGGAGGGGGTTCGCCTGGGTGATTGCCGGCGGGGTGATTTACACCGTGGGTACGGTGTTTTACTGCTACGACGAAAAATTCAAACATTGGCACGGCATCTGGCATTTGTTTGTGCTCGGCGGCAGCGTGCTGCATTATTTCGCGATCCTGTACTACGTCGCCTGACTGCCGCTCAAGCGTCGCCTGCTGCGGCCGATATAAACGGTGATGACCGCAGGTAGGGCCGGTCAGCGGCTGTTTCGTGGCGTCTGGTGCCCGGCGCGTCCGGTGCGCCGTGCCGACAGCCTGTATTGGTGGGCAAGCCAACCCTCTAAATGATAAAGTGACCTGAAGGCGGTGCTTGGTCGCTGTTACATCAATGCGGTCCTATGGCCGGTCCATTTTTGACTTGGTTTGATTCGGCGACGGGCGCGACACTGCCAACCTTGCGTGTCACCAATCAAATTGTCGGCAACCGGCCGTTCGTTCACTTACTGCAAGCGTATTGATGACACGAGTTCCTGAAAAAATCCGCCCGCTTACCTCGTCATCACTTAAAACGCGGGTGACGCTTTTTACGCTGGCTATTTTTGTCGTCAGCACCATTGCCCTGGCGTATTGGGCCGGCCGCATGTTGCACGAGGATATGCGCCGCTTGCTGAGCGAGCAACAGTTCGCCGCAGTGAGCGGCATTGCCTCGCAGATCAATACCGATGTGGAAGAGCGGCTGGGGTCGTTACAATCTGTTGCCAACATGATCAGCCCCGCGCTGCTCGGCAATGCGGTGGCGCTACAGGCCAATCTCGAGCAGCGTGCGGTTCTGCAAAAATTGTTTAACCGCGGTGTGTTCATCACCGGTGCGGATGGTGTTGCAATTGCATCGGTCCCCGCCTCGGCCGGACGCACCGGCTTGAATTTTATGGATAAGGAGCACGTGGTCACGGCGCTCAAAGAGGGCCGCGCCAATATCGGCCCGCCCACCATCGGCAAGACACTCGGCGCACCGGTGATGGTGATGGCGGTGCCGGTGCGCAACAACGCGGGCAACGTGATCGGTGCGTTGATGGGTGCAACCGATCTGGGTAAACCAAGTTTTCTCGACAAGGTTGCCGATAACCGTTTTGGCAAGACCGGTGGCTATGTGCTGATTGATCCAAAGTACCGTCAAGTGATCACCGCCGGTGACAAACGCCGCATGATGGAAATTCTGCCCGCACCCGGCGCCAGCCCGTCGATTGACCGGTTTATCAGTGGTTATGAAGGCACCGCAATTTTTGTCAATCCGCAGGGCGTAAAGGTATTTGCGGTCGCAAAGGGTATTCCCGCCGCCGGTTGGTACGTCGCGGTGCAGCAGCCCTACAACGATGCGTTTGCGCCCATCCAGGGGATGGAACACAGCATTATCATTGCGACCGTTTTGATTACGCTGCTGGTCGGCTTGCTGATGTGGTGGATGCTGCGACACGAGTTGTCGCCGATGTTCGACGCCGTGTCGGCGATGGCCAGGGTGTCCGCCATGGATATGCCGCTCAAGCCGTTACCAGTGGCACGCGATGACGAAATCGGGCAATTGATCAGCGGCTTTAATCGTTTGCTGGCACTGTTGGCCGATCGTGAGGCGTCTTCCAAACAGGCGGAGAGCCGGTTGGCAATGATCGCCAGACGCGTACCGGGAATGGTTTATCAGTTTCGATTGCGCCCCGATGGCAGTTCCTGTTTCCCGTACGCGAGCGACGGCATACGCGAAATTTACCGGGTCTCGCCTGAGGAGGTTCGGGAGGATGCGACGAAGGCGTTTGCCAATGACTATCCGGATGATCGAAGTGAACTTGTCGCGAGTATTCAGCGGTCCGCCCATGATTTAACAAATTGGCACCACGAGTTTCGGGTCAAGTTTGCCGACGGCTCTGTGCGTTGGCTGCTCGGCAACGCCATCCCGCAGCGCGAGGCGGATGGCGGTACCCTTTGGCAGGGCTTTATCACCGACATTTCCGACCGCAAACTGGCTGAACAAGGTCTGGTTGAAAGCGAGTTACGGCTGCGGATGGCGATGCGCGGTGGTGATCTTGGTTTGTGGGATTTGAATGTCAACGCAAATCAATTGACGGTTAATAATCGTTGGTTGTCCATGGTGGGCATGAATCCGCGCGGCCCGATGCCGACCATGGCGTTGTGTAATTCGCTGGTACATCCAGACGACCTGCCGGGATTTGAACACGCAATCAACCAGATTATCCACGACAGATCGCAACCGGAATTTGAAATCGAAATTCGTGTGCGTCACGCCGACGGCCATTATTTTTGGGCACAGAAAAATGGCGCCGTGGTCGATCGCAATGCGGATGGCATGCCGGCACGTATTGCCGGTACGCTCAAGGATATTCATGAGCGCAAAAAAATCGAACAGGAAGCGCGCGCGCAGTGGGACTTTGCGACACAAATTGTCGACGCGATGGGTCAGGGGCTCAGTGTGACCAGTGCGGACGGCCACTTCGAGTTTGTCAATCCGGCGCTGGCGACGTTACTCGGCTACGAGGCACATGAACTGGTCGGCAAAGCCGGTGCCGACGTGTTTGTCGCGCAAGATTTTGCGCGCCAAACCGAGCGGCTCGCCGCACGGATCGCGGGGGTTTCGTCGACATACGAGGCGCACTTTAAGCGGCGCGACGGCAGCGTCTTTCCGGTATTGATTACCGCCACGCCACGCCGGTTGAATGGTGAATTTGTCGGCTCAATTGCGGTCATTACCGATCTGACCAATCGTAAGCGTATGGAGCAGGCGGTCAAGGAAGAGCGCGATTTTGCGTCACAAGTGATCAGCTCGATGGGACAGGGCTTGGCCGTCACCAACACCTCCAGAAAGCTTGAGTTTGTCAATCAGGCTTTTGCGGAAATGTTGGGTTACGCCGTTGACGAACTGAAAGGCAGGTATGCCGCCGATTTGGTGGTTCCCGCTGACAAGGCGATCCAAGCCGAGCGACAGGCCGAGCGCCGCGACGGGATTTCTTCCGCATACGAAGTCTTGCTGATGCGACGTGATGGATCCATCTTGCCCGTGCAAATTCTTGGCGTACCGCGTTTGGTAGACGGCCAATACGCCGGTTCAATCGCCGTTATAACCGACCTCACCGAACGCAAACGTGCGGAAAAGATCCTGCAGGAGAGCGAGAAGCGTTTCCGCATTCGCATGAAGCTTAACCATGCAATTACTCCACTTGACAATCCTCAGAAGGTTAAAGAAGTGAAGCTTACTATTGCACGCCTGCTAACCGAATTGCGTACAAGAGAGTTGAATAAGAAATCAAATAGCT
>JANOEV010000226.1:0-6020 GCA_031413695.1 Burkholderiales bacterium | reverse complement strand
CTTCAGATTTTTCAGCAGGTCGATCGGTTTGATGCGATCCGGCTTGTGCGGCTCGTATTCAACGCCAAAATATTTTGCCAAAGCCGCGCCGATTGCCGCGGGCTTGACTTGGAACTCGTCGATCAGGATGTCTTCAACGTTTTTGTTCTTGCGCCTGGCGGTACGGGTGGCAAGCTCAAGTTCACCTTCGGAAATGATATTGTCAACCACCAGAAACTCAAATTTCGACTTGATCTGCGACGGCAGCTGTTGACGGACCTTGAAGGCAATGGCCAAAGTCTTGGTGAGCTCAAGCAATCCCTCTTCGGCAAGTGGTGGGAATGGTGTCCCCGGCAAATGGTTGATCACCTGGATCACACCCGCCAAATCACCAACGCCGCCGCTCGAATCAGTGCTCAAAATCGGCACAACCATCATTTGCTTGGTACGGTATCCGGTGCGCTGGTCAACCGCCTTCAAAAACGCCAGATTCGGTGAAAAACTTTTTAGCTCGGCATCATCGTAGACATCCTTGATGTTCATGAAGCGCCGGTTTAGCGCACAACAACCGGCGATCGAACTTTCGGAAATTGGCAGCTTGATATCCTTGAACGAGGTGAGACCCGACTTCACCTTCGAGACGATGGCAGACCCGTCTTCAGACATCGTATAGATGGTCAGGCGATCGGCGTCGAACAATTGGCAAATATCACGCGTGACATCAAGCATGATTTCGTCGACATTGGTCGTGGAATGGATGCGGTTGGTGACCGCTTGCAGCTTTTTCGAGAAAGCAAGCTTCGACGACATGTCGGCTGCCTGTCCGCTTATCCCGCCTGCCACGCCCGCCTTGGGTTCTAATACCGCGCTCATCTCATGCCCTCGTTTTACCAGTTTTCAGTATCAGCAGGTTCATGCAGAACCCGGTTTTTGCCGGTTGAGTTTACCAATCCACGCAGCGACTGGCCACACCGGTAGCAATAAAACAAATTGGACTACTAAATCGTCAATTCCATACCGTGCTCCAACATGCGCGGCCGCCATTTTCCGGCATGTCTGCCTATCTCGCTCATTGTCAAATACACTTCACTTGGCTTCAGGTGGGTAACCAGGATTTCAACCGGGCGCGCGAGTTTTGCCAACTCGTCGGCAAGCATGCTTGGACACAAATGTTTCGAGGCAATTGCCAGCTCGCGCTCTTTGTTGGGAAAAGCCGTTTCAATAATGATGTACTTCAGGTTCTTTGTGGCATTGGCGATTTCCCACAACGCGTCATTGACCGTGGTATCACCACTAAAAATCAACCGCGCCTCGCCGCTATCGAGCAAATAACCCACTGCCGGCACCACGTGCATGGCCGGGATGGCGGTGAACTTGCGGCCCTTGATGGTGATGGGTTCGCCAATGCGAATCTCGCGATACGCCATGAAGGCGGTTTCCGGCGTCGGGATTTTTGAGAAATCCGGCCATATTTTCCAGTTGAAAATATGATCTTTGATGATTTGCAGCGTTTCCACGGTGCCATACAGAACCACCGGCTTGGTGCGGATGCCGCAAACCGTGTCGATCAGAAACGGAATGCTGGTGATGTGATCCAAATGTGAGTGGGTGATGAAAATATGGTCGATCTTGCTTAACTCATCGATCGACAGGTCGCCCACTCCGGTGCCGGCATCAATCAGTACGTCGTCGTCAACATAGAACGAGGTGGTGCGCAAATCGCCACCAATCCCGCCGCTGCAACCGAGTACTTTGATTCTCATTGATGGGTGGTCGTTTCAAATTTGGCGATTGATGCCGGGATGGCTATCGGCTTGTTCATGGGTGACGGCACCAATTATGCACCCATCACATTACGGAAGGCGGCATGTCGTCGCCCAAGTTGGGCGGCGACATTTTCGTCAAATCATCAACGCACCACAAAGCGTTAGTCACGTTTGCGGCCGAAACAGGATGGTGTCGCGGGTTGGTTACGACCTGAAGAAAAAATCCATCTTGACGCCGGCAATTTCGATCATATCGTGGTCGCCCAATTGCTGCGCCTGTGCGCCGAGGGCAACCCCGTTGATGGTTGGAAATGACGCGCCTTCGACGTGGGTGATAAAAAACCCTGTGGGACGCCGGGTGATCACAGCAACCTGAACACCGGGCTTGCCGATGGTGGTCAAATTTTTGGTCAAATCCAGCGTGCGTCCGGCGGCGGCACCTGAAAGGACCTGAATGGCCGCTTCGCGTGTGGCACCTGGCGCAGGTGCAACCGATGCTGGGGCAGACGGCATCGGTGCTGGTGCCGCCGTCTGCGCTGTTGCCGGCGGCGGTGCTGCCGGCGTCGGTGACACCGGCGGGCTTAGAGGGCGCATATTGGTCTGTGTGTCGGACAGATTCGGCGCTGCCGCAACCGGCATTGCCGGTGCTGCGGCAGGCACCGCTGGTGCCGGGGGCGCTGCTGCCGGCTTGCGGATGATCATGGTCCGCTCAAAGTCGGCGGCGGCGGTTTGCACGGGCGTGTCGTTAAAGTACTTCAGCTTGTGTTTGCCGATTTCGATGACGTCATTATTTTGCAAAAAGTGCTTTTTGATCGGTTTGCCGTTGACCAGCGTGCCGTTGGTCGAATTCAAATCTTCGATAAACGAATCATTCAGGATGGTGATAATCGCGGCGTGTTCGCCTGAGACCGCCAGGTTGTCCACTTGAATATCGTTATGTGGTTTTCGTCCCAGGGTGGTTCGCTCTTTTGCAAGCGAAATCTCCTTTAGGACTGTTCCATCGACACTCAATATCAGTTTTGCCATGATCGTAACCTTAGTAAAAATCGTTGCGTATGTGCGGCTTCAAAAAGGGAAATTGGCGCTATAAAACGCTAGCCAAACAGAGCCTTGAATTTTGCCCAAAAACCGCGCTGCACCGGAAAACTATTCAACACCTTAATCAACATCACCGACACGTTGTCGCGTCCACCCGCATCATTTGCCGCCTGCACCAGCTGCTGCGCCGTCAAATCAAGATTGCTGCGCAGGGCGATCAATGTCATTTGAATCTCTTCATCCTCAATCATGTCGTTCAAACCATCTGAACACAGCAGGAAAATATCACCCTCGGCCACTTCGTAGGTATGAATTTCGGTTTCAACGTCCGGGTCAATGCCGACCGCCCTGGTCACCAGATTCTTGTTATGCGATGAGCGCGCATCTTCCTTTGTGATCAAGCCCGAATCAATCTGCTCCTGAAGCAGGGAATGATCCCTAGTAATCTGTTCGAGCGCGTCGTTTCTCATCCTGTACAGCCTTGAATCGCCGATGTGTCCGACCGTCAGGAAATTGTCATAAAACAAGCAGGCAACCAGCGTTGTACCCATACCCGCGCATTGCGGATCTTTCTGGGCGGCATCAAAAATCGCCCGGTTTGCAGCCGACACTTGTTGCGCCAATACTTCCTGCGAAAAGTGCGACGCGCCATCGCGATCCAGCTTGTCAAGATTTTCCCGTGTCCACACCTGCGCCAGGCCGGATGCGATCAGCGATGTCGCCATGCCACTCGCAACCTCACCCGCGTTGTATCCACCCATGCCGTCTGCCAACACAACAACGCCGATATCCGGTCTGGACTCGACACAATCCTCGTTGTGACCACGCACCCTGCCCGGGTCGGTCAAGCTAATTATTTGCAATGCATTTGCCAGCGCCACAGTGCCCCCCGACGCATTTCTTGTCCGATGCGCATTCCCGCCGCGCACACCCGTTTGTTCTAAGTCGCTGTATTTCGCACAAAATTCCACCGCCACATTTTGCCAATATTCGTGGTCGGGACAACATTCTTAACCAAATTCCGCAAACCGGTTTTTTTGGCCTAAACGCTTTCAATAATAATAGCTTAAAAATGTTTTTTAATAAACAATTCGGGAAGCATCTGTATGTATTTGATTTAGTTGGTAAAAAAGCATTTTTCTGTATGATTTTCCAGATTTCTGCTGCTCGGTCTCAAAAATTGGCCGGATTTTTGTGAATTTTTCAGCTTTCGGCTGGTTGATGCGGGTAATTTCCGAGATATTGCGCTCCCCACACGCCGCATGGCAAGCGTTGGGAACATTTAACAGCCAACGGCACCGCCCTGACCTGCCGGCCCGCAACGTTGCGGCGAACCAAGACTTGTTTGAAAAAATGAAGGCCAAGCAAACGACGACGTATTCAGCAGCCTGATTCACAAGCGCTTTGCTCATCAGTCCATGATCAACAATAGCGTCTGACAGCATATTGCGTTCTAATGGTGGCCTAATAAATTTTTATAACATGAGGAGACTGGCGATGGATCGTCCGGCCTTTTTGCAAAACGATATCGACCCCCAGGAAACCCGCGAATGGCTTGATGCGCTTGATGCCGTTCTCGAAGCCGAAGGTCCCGAGCGTGCGCACTTTCTGCTGGAATCGCTGGTTGACAAGGCCAGGCGATCAGGCACCAACCTCCCCTACACGCCGACCACAGCCTACATCAACACAATTCCGGCGCACGCCGAAGATTTGCTGCCGGGCGATCAGGAAATGGAACACCGCATCCGTTCGTTGATCCGCTGGAATGCCGTGGCAACCGTGCTGCGCGCCAACAAGGAATCGTCGGAACTGGGCGGCCATATCGCCAGCTTCCAATCGGCCGCAACGCTTTATGACGTTGGCTTTGACCACTTTTGGCACGCGCCGTCGAAGGCGCATGGTGGCGACATGATTTTTATGCAGGGGCATTCGGCGCCTGGCGTTTATGCGCGTGCTTTTCTGGAGGGTCGCATTACCGAAGAGCAAATGGAAAACTTCCGCCGTGAAGTCGACGGCGATGGCATTTCGTCTTACCCTCATCCGTGGTTGATGCCGGACTTCTGGCAATTTGCAACGGTGTCGATGGGGCTTGGTCCACTGCAAGCGATTTACCAGGCACGTTTCATGAAGTACCTGCACAACCGCGGCATCGTCAACACCGAAGGTCGCAAGGTGTGGGCATTCATGGGCGACGGCGAGATGGACGAGCCGGAGTCGCTCGGCGCAATTTCACTCGCTGCGCGTGAAGGTCTCGACAATTTGATCTTTGTCGTCAACTGCAATTTGCAGCGCCTCGACGGCCCGGTGCGCGGTAACGGCAAAATCATCCAGGAACTGGAAAGCGACTTCCGCGGCGCCGGCTGGAACGTCTTAAAAGTCATTTGGGGGCGCTACTGGGACCCCTTGCTCGCCAAGGACAACGACGGCTTGCTCAAGTCGCGCATGATGGAGGCAGTCGATGGCGAGTACCAAAACTACAAGGCACGCGACGGGGCCTATGTTCGCAAAGAGTTTTTTGGCAAATATCCGGAACTTGAAAAGATGGTTTCGTCGATGTCCGATGAGGATATCTGGCGCTTGAACCGCGGTGGTCACGACCCGTACAAGGTTTATGCCGCCTACTCCGCCGCCGTCAAGCATAAAGGGCAGCCGACCATCATTTTGGCCAAGACCGTCAAGGGTTATGGCATGGGCAAAGCCGGCGAAGGCCAGAATATTACCCATCAGCAAAAAAAGATGGATCTGGCCTCACTCAAACAATTCCGTGATCGTTTCAGCATCCCGGTGGCGGACGACGTCATCGCCGATGTGCCGTTTTACAAACCACCGGAAAATTCGCCGGAAATCCAGTACCTCAAAGCCGCCCGCGAAAAGCTTGGCGGCTCGCTGCCGGTTCGTTTCCCGAACATTCCGGCGTTGAAGATTCCGGATTTATCGATATTCGACGCATTAATGAAGTCAACCGAAGAACGCGAGATTTCAACGACCATGGCGTTTGTGCGCGCGTTCACGGCGTTGATACGCGACAAGGAACTTGCTCACCGGCGAACACGCCCGTCACCGCGTACGGGGCCGGGATCTTCTCGAAGATCGCCTGGCGCGCCTTCGCCGGCAGGAACTCGAGCGTGCGCACGAGGGCCTTCAGCGCGCGCTCCTCGTTGGGGCCGAGCTCGTCCTCGTTCTTGGAGAGGAACGAGAGTCCCTCACCGAACATGTCGTTGTTGATCGTCGTCTCGA
>JANOEV010000225.1:0-14037 GCA_031413695.1 Burkholderiales bacterium | reverse complement strand
GTCTCAATAATATTGGTGTGGAAAAAATCATTCTCACCGCCTCGGGTGGGCCGTTTCGGACCCGCCCCATCGCCACACTCGGTCAGGTAACCCCGGCGGAGGCCTGCGCGCATCCGAACTGGGTGATGGGCAAAAAGATCTCGGTCGATTCGGCGACGATGATGAACAAGGGGCTCGAGGTGATCGAGGCGCATTGGTTGTTTGACGCGCCAGCCGACAAAATTGAAGTGTTGATTCATCCGCAAAGCGTTATCCATTCGATGGTGACCTATCGCGACGGGTCGGTTATTGCGCAGCTGGGCAATCCCGACATGCGCACGCCGATTGCCTATGCGCTGGGTTACCCGGATCGCATCAACGCCGGCGTGTTGCCGCTGGATTTTGCCAAGATCGGCAGGCTTGAGTTTGAACCGATCGACATGTCGCGATTTCCCTGTGTTGAATTGGCCTACCGGGTGATGCGCATCGGTGGAACCGCGCCGGCGTTGTTGAATGCCGCCAATGAAATCGCGGTGGCGGCATTTTTGCAGGGCGATTTACGTTTTGTCGATATTCCCCGCGTGATCGAATCGGTGCTGGATCACGCGCCGGCTTCAAACGCCGATACACTTGAGGCAATCTTGCAGGCGGACCAGTTTGCCCGCAGCGTGGCAACAATCAAATGTATCGAATTTCGTGCCGGCCAGAAAATGGCCGCCAACTAGATGAATCTGCTAACGACACTACTGGCATTTGTGGTCGCAATCGGCACGCTCGTGACCATTCATGAATTGGGGCACTATTGGGCCGCGCGCCTTTGCAATGTAAAAATCTTGCGTTTTTCAATCGGTTTTGGCAGGACGTTATGGCTCAGACGGTTTGGCGCAGACCAAACCGAATGGGTGGTGGCGGTACTGCCTCTGGGCGGTTACGTCAAGATGGCTGATGAACGTGATGGGTCGGTGGCGGATGATGACCGTGCCCGCGCCTTCAACAAAAAGCCGGTATGGCAACGCATGTTCATCATTGCGGCGGGACCGCTCGCCAATTTTGTTCTGGCTGCAATTCTGTATTGGGCGGTGTTTGTTGCCGGACAGCCGGGCGCCATTCCGTTTGTCGCGCAGCCACCACAGGATTCGATCGCGGCTGCAGCGGGATTTGCCGAGTACGACCGGATCATCAGTATCGACGGCGGCGATGTCCGGACCTGGGGGGATGCGCGTTTGATGCTGCTGGACCACGCCTCGGTGCGTGGCACGGTCAATATCGTTGTGGAAACAAGGGCTGGGCAAAGACAAACGCGCAATCTGGTGATGTCATCACTCGATAGCGCGGACCTGGACAAGGATTTTTCTGGAAAACTCGGTTTGACTGCGTACCGGCTGAATGTTGCGCCGGTCATGCAGGTGATTGCGCCGAACGGTCCCGCCGAGCGGGCGGGGCTGCGGGCGGGCGACAAAATCGTCGCGGTTAACGGCAACAGAATCAGCCAATGGAACGAGCTGGTGGCGGTCATTGTCAAAAATCCGGGATCACCCGTCGAGCTGGTGGTTGAGAGTCGTGGTGAGGTGTTTGATGCCAGCGTCATTCCAGACATCGTCAACGAAAATGGCCGGACCTTCGGGCGCATTGGTGTGTCACCCAAAATCGACCGTGTCGCAAATGACGCGCTTTTCACCAATGTGCGATATGGCATGCTTGAATCCGTACCAAAGGCGGTGGCAAAGGTATGGGAAATGTCGGTATTTAGCCTGAAAATGCTCTGGCGCATGATCGCCGGCGATATTTCCTGGAAAAACCTGTCCGGCCCCATCACCATCGCCGACTACGCGGGTCAGTCGGCGCAAATGGGGCCGATTTATTATTTGCTGTTTTTGGCACTCATCAGCGTGAGTATCGGCGTCCTCAATTTGCTGCCAATTCCCGTCTTGGACGGGGGGCAGTTGCTGTATCATATCGTCGAACTGATCAAAGGTAGTCCGGTTTCGGAGCAAGCGATGGAAGTCGGCCAGCGTGTCGGGCTCGCACTGCTGCTGGGTTTGACTGCCTTTGCTTTCTATAACGACATTTATCGTCTTGTTTCCGGTTAATTTTTTAATGCCTCGATTTTCCCGTCATACCCCTCCAGCCCGCCCGATTTCAAGATTATTCGCCGCCCTTGTGGGTGGGTTTATTTCGTTTGCGGCGTTTGCCATCCAGCCCTTTGTGATTCGGGATATCCGGGTCGAAGGCGTGCAGCGGACTGAAGCGGGCACTGTTTTCAGCTATCTGCCGATCAAGGTCGGTGAACTGCTGGACGATGACAAGGCCGCCGCGGCGATCAAGGCGCTTTACGCAACCGGCTTTTATACCGACGTGCGTCTCGAGGTTGAGAATGATGTTCTTGTTGTGTTCGTGGCCGAGCGGCCCGCCATTGCGCAAATCGAAATAAACGGTGCCAAGGAATTTTCCAAGGACAACCTGAAGGACGGGCTGAAGTCGGCGGGCATTTCCGAATCCAAGATTTTTGACCGTTCCGTACTGGACCGCGCGGAAAAAGAAGTGAAGCGGCAATACACCAGCCGCGGCTTTTATTCATCCAAAGTCGTCACAACTGTCACCCCGCTTGAACGCAACCGTGTGTCGTTGACGTTCACAATTGATGAGGGTGAGCCGTCAAAGATCGTTGATATCAATATCATCGGCGCAAAGGCGTTCAGCGAATCGACACTGCGCAAAGAATTCGAACAGACAACCTCGGGTTGGTTTACGTTCTTTACAAAGGACGACCAATACTCAAAACAAAAACTTTCCGGCGATTTGGAGAAGCTGCGCTCGTATTACACCAACCGCGGCTTTTTGGATTTCAACGTTGAGTCGACACAGGTGTCGATCACACCTGAGAAAGACAAGATCTATATTACGATTGTTGTCAACGAAGGCCAGGTCTACAAAATTTCCGATGTGAAGTTCTCCGGTGAATTAAAAATTCCGGAAGCCGAAATGCGTTCGTTGCTGCTTTTTAAACCCGGTGAGGTTTTTTCACGGCAGAAAATCGTCGATTCGATCAAGGCGATCACCGACCGCCTCGGCAACGACGGCTATTCGTTCGCGAATATCAACCCGGTTCCCGAACGCGATCCCGTCACCAAGCTGGCGTCATTCACTATGTTCGTCGACCCCGGCCGCCGTGTTTACGTGCGCCGGATTAATGTGCAGGGAAACGGCCGGACCCGCGACGAGGTTATCCGCCGTGAAATGCGCCAACTCGAGGCGGGCTGGTATTCCATCGACAAAATCAACCGTTCCAAGGAACGACTTGACCGTACCGGCTTC
Source organism: Burkholderiales bacterium (assembly GCA_031413695.1). Lineage (GTDB taxonomy): Bacteria > Pseudomonadota > Gammaproteobacteria > Burkholderiales > Usitatibacteraceae > UKL13-2. Next base: position 10,743 of record JANOEV010000225.1, on the reverse strand, counting down.
TTTGAGGAGGTCACCGTTGACACGCCGGCGGTACCCGGCACCAATGATCAGGTTGACCTCAATGTAACGGTGAAGGAACGTAATACCGGTTCGCTACAGTTTGGTGTGGGGTATGGCAGTGGCGTAGACAAATTGACGGTCTCGGCATCGGTATCCCAGGCCAATATTTTTGGCACCGGCAACCAATTGTCGTTTCGCATTAACAACAGCAGCGTCAGCCGCGCCTATGAAATTTCCTATCTGAATCCGTATTGGAGTGTTGACGGCATTTCACGGGGATTCGACTTGTACGAGCGAGAACTCAATACCGCCGGCACCAATACCGGTGACTTCAGTTCGCGTGCGGCCGGTGCGGGCGTGCGTTACGGTGTGCCGGTCACAGAGTACGACAGCATAAACTTCGGGGTCGGCTGGGAGCGGACAAAAATTGCGTTGAACGAATTCAGTCCACCGCGTTATTTTGATTATGTCGACTCGTTTGGCGCCACCAGCGACACCGTTCGAGGCTCGATCGGCTATGCGCGGGATACTCGCGACAGCATTTATTTTCCAACCCGCGGCTTCTTGTTCGAAGTGGGATTTGAGACCGGGCTTCCCGGTGGTGATTTGAAATATTACCGCGGTCAGGCCAAGGCGCAATATCTGCGGCCGATTTGGGGTCCGATTGTGCTTGGTGTGAATGCGGAACTGGGGATCGCAAATGCCTACGGCAATAAACCGCTGCCATTCTTCAAGAACTTCTACGCTGGCGGGGTTGATTCTGTCCGGGGCTATCAAAGCGGGACAATCGGACCGAAAGACATCAATGGTGAGTACATTGGCGGCAACAAGCGTTTGGTCGGCAACGTCGAGGTATTGTTCCCGATGCCCGGGGTAAAGGCCGAAAAATCGGTCCGGCTCTCCGTATTTGCCGATTTTGGCTACGTCTGGAGCGAAGATCAGAAGCTGTTGTTGGGCGACCTGCGGACATCCGCTGGTTTCGCCGTCAGTTGGTTTTCACCGGTTGGCCCCCTCAAGTTCAGCTTGGCCAAACCATTTCAGACCAAGCCGACCGACCGGATTGAGCGCTTCCAGTTCTTGCTTGGGCGTGCCTTTTAGTGTACTTTAATCGTCGAAACGCCCAACAGCCCTCCATTCGATCGATATATTTTCATATGCGCCGCGCTTTTAATCTCAACAGCATGATCGTGAGCCTTGTGGTTTTGGCTTCGTTCGCCGCCGTATTTCCGGCAGTGGCGGCCGAAATCAAGGTTGGCTTTGTGGATCGCGAACGCATTTTGCGTGAATCCGGTGCCGCCAAACGTGCACAAGCAAAGCTCAAGAAGGAATTCGCCACGCGCGAGGCCGAGCTCGACAAGATGGAAAAACAGGGTCGGGATTTGGAAGTCATGTTGCAAAAAGAGTCGGTGACCCTGCCTGCAGCCGAGGTTTCCGCACGCGAACGGCAGTTGGCCCAGCTCACGCGTGACTTCAAACGGATGCAGCGGGAGTTCCGCGAAGACCAGACGCTTCGCAGTAATGAGGAGCTGGTATCGTTACAAGAGCGCGCCAACAAGATCATTTCCGAGATCGCCGAAAAAGAAAAATTCGACCTGATTGTGCAAGAGGCGGTTTTTGCCAGCACCAAGATCGACATTACCGACAAAGTCATCAAGGCGTTGGGCGAAAAATAGACCCGCCACGGGTTGCAGCGCAAACTGAGCTGAGTGCCCCGATCCGCATCAACATGGCGCGGGCGTGGCACAGGTAAAGGCGCAACCCCGCGTCCTGATTGAGACGGCTTGTTACTGACTCCACAAATCCGGGCGCACGTGCGAAAATAGCGCATGTATTTGCGCGATCTACAATCCAAATTTGGCGGCATCCTGATCGGCGAAGTGTCCATGCCAATTACCTCGGTTGGCACACTGGAACGTGCGTCGGTGACACAAATCGCCTTTCTGGCCAATCCCAAGTACCGCCGGGCGCTGGATGCGACCAATGCCGGCGCGGTGATTGTATCCCCCAAGGAACGTGACGCCACAGACAAGCCGCGCATTGTGACGGACAATCCGTATGCGTATTTTGCGCGCGTTGCCCAGTTATTCTCGCCACGGATTGTGTTTGCCCCCGGCGTGCATCCCGGCGCTGTGGTTGATGCCACGGCGAATATTTCTTCAACGGCATCTGTTGCCGAATTTGTTTCGATTGGTGCCAATGTCGTAATCGGCGCTGGTGTCCGCATCGGGGCCGGGTCGGTTGTTGGTTCAGGTGCGGTGATCGGGGCGGACACGGAATTGGTTGCCCGTGTCGTGGTCTACCCGGAAACGCAAATTGGCGAGCGCGGGCTGATTCACGCCGGGGTCGTGATTGGTGCCGATGGATTCGGTTTTGCCAATGATCAAGCAAGCTGGGTCAAGATTCCACAGTCGGGGCGGGTCATCATTGGTAACGATTGCGAAATCGGTGCGAACACCACAATTGACCGGGGTGCGATTGATGATACCGTTATCGGTGACGGCGTGAAACTCGATAACCAGATTCAGGTGGGTCACAATTGTGTGATTGGCGACCATAGCATTGTCGCCGGCTGCACCGGAATAGCCGGCAGTACCAGGATCGGCAAGCGTGTGATGATTGGTGGCGCGGTGTCGATCACCGGTCATTTGGAAATTTGTGATGATGCTGTTTTGTCGGCGAATGCGTTTGTCACCAAGTCGATCACCAAGCCCGGAATGTACAGCGCCGGCTTTCCGTTAATGCCGCATCGTGAATGGTTGAAGAATGCGGCACAACTTCGGCATCTGGATGCGCTGGCTGAAAAAATCAGGAAGTTGGGAGAGAAAAATGAGTAATTCAACCGCAATGGATATTGAAGAGATCAAAAAATACTTGCCGCACCGATATCCGTTTTTGTTTGTCGACCGTGTGTTGGATATTGATCTCGAAAACAAGAAGATTCGTGCGCTGAAAAATGTCACCGTCAACGAACCGCATTTCCCCGGACACTTTCCCTATTTTCACGTGATGCCCGGTGTGCTGATTGTTGAAGCCCTGGCACAAGCATCGGCGATTCTTTCATTCAAGCTGATGGGCACCAAGCCAGACGACAAGACGGTCTATTATTTTGCCGGCATCGACGGCGCGCGCTTCAAGCGCCCCATCACGCCCGGCGACACGCTGATCCTTGAATCAACCATCATCAACGAGCGGCGCGGTATCGTGAAGTTTGCCGTGCGGGCGCTGGTGGGCGAACAACTGGCGTGCGAGGCGGAATTGCTCTGTACCATGCGGCAGGTGCCGTAATGGCGGGAATACATCCGACGGCGATTATTGATCCGCGCGCAAAATTGGGCGCGAATGTGAGCGTCGGCGCCTATACCGTGATTGACGGTGACGTCGAGATTGGTGAAGGTACCAGCATCGGCCACCATGCCGTCGTCACCGGGCATACCAGCATCGGGCGCGACAACAAAATATTCCATTTTGTGTCGGTTGGCGAGGCGAATCAGGACAAAAAATACAAAGCGGAACCAACGCGGTTGGTGATCGGTGATCGGAACACGATTCGTGAATATTGTTCACTCAATCGCGGCACCACCCAGGACAAGGGTGTGACGACCATCGGCAACGACAACTGGTTGATGGCATATGTACACGTTGCGCACGATTGTATGGTCGGCAGTCATACCACCATTGCCAACTGCACACAGCTCGCAGGCCACGTCGAGGTTGGTGATTGGGCGACACTCGGCGGTTTTACCGGTGTGCATCAGTTTGCCAAAATTGGTGCGCACGTGATGTGCGGTGTATCAAGCGTGGTGCTGATGGATATTCCGCCCTATGTGACCTGCGGGGGCAACCCGCTCTCCGCCGCCGGCATCAACGCTGAAGGGCTGAAGCGCCGTGGCTACACGCCGGAACAAATAGCAAATGTGAAGCGCGCCTATAAAACGCTCTATCGCAGCGGACTCAGTTTTTCCGATGCAAAGGCCGCGCTGGCAAACGAGACGTCGCCCGAGCTGCAATTGCTGTCCCGCTTCCTGGAAGCGTCAACGCGCGGCATTGTCCGCTAGCCAGATGAAAATTGGTATTGTCGCGGGTGAACCATCCGGAGACGCGATTGCAGCGTCGTTGATCCGCGCCCTGCGTAGCGCATACCCGCAGCTCGAGTTTGTCGGCATTGCCGGGCCCAAGATGCAATCCGCCGGTGCCAAATCATGGTTCGACATGGAAACGCTCGCGGTGCGCGGTTATGTCGAAGTCCTAAAACGTTTTCGAAAAATCCATGCGATGCGGCGCGCACTCAAGGCAAGGTTGCTGCGCGAAAACATCAGTATGTTCATCGGTGTGGATGCGCCGGATTTTAATCTTGGGCTCGAACGTGATTTAAAGCGGGCCGGTGTCACCACGGTGCATTACGTAAGCCCGTCGATTTGGGCGTGGCGGGGTGAGCGCATCCACAAAATCAAGGCGGCTGTCGACCAGATGCTGACGATTTTTCCGTTTGAGCAGGCAATCTACGACCGGGCCGGTATCGCCTCGACCTACGTCGGCCATCCTTTTGCGGACGAATTTCCAAAGGCATCACAACAATTATCGGCACGCACCCAACTGCGTCTAAAGCCAAACCAGCTGGTGGTATCGCTGTTGCCGGGTAGCCGCCAGACCGAGCTGGATTATCACGCCGGTCTATTCATCGAAACAGCAAAGTGTTTGTTTCAGCAATTTCCTGACGCTGTTTTTCTGGTGCCGCTTGCCACGCGCGAAACGCGTGAACAGTTTGACGCAACCAAATGGAAGCTCGGTGCGCAGGATTTGCCGCTGCAAATCCTGTTTGGCCACGCCAATCTCGCGTTGGCGGCTGCAGACGTCGCGTTGGTCGCCAGCGGCACGGCAACACTGGAAGCCGCGATGTTGCGTTGCCCGCATGTGATTGCCTACAAGATGTCACCGACCACCTACCGCATGATGAAAAGCAAGGCTTATTTGCCGTATGTCGGCCTGCCGAATATCCTTGCGCGCGAATGGCTGGTGCCCGAGCTGCTTCAGGACGATGCGACGCCGGCCAATCTGGCGCAGGCGCTGGGTAATTGGATCAAACACCGTGACGCAGCAGAGCGGCTGCGCGAACGGTTTGCATTGATCCACGAAAGTCTTGCCGTTGACAACGCTAAACGCGTTGTCGAGGCGTTGCGGCCGATATTGAGCAGTCGGCTCGCGGCAAATTCAACGATGAGCGGCATGGACGAAAAGAGCGGAGAACCCGTTGCCGCCTAGCGGATATTGTTGCGGGGTTGATGAGGCCGGTCGTGGTCCGTTAGCCGGCGCAGTATTCGCGGCGGCAGTCATTCTCAATCCGATGCACCAGATTGCCGGTTTGACCGACTCAAAAAAACTTTCGGAGAAAAAGCGGTTGCGTTTGGAGCAGGAGATCATTGAAACGGCGCTTGCCTATGCGGTCGCCTTTGCCAGCGTTGAAGAGATCGACCGGTTGAATATCCTGCGCGCCAGTTTGTTGGCGATGCAGCGTGCAATTGAGCGGCTTGTTTTGGTGCCACGTGAGGCGCTGATTGATGGATTGCATATTCCGATCGTGGCGGTGCCGGCCCGCGCAATTGTTGGTGGTGACGCCATCGTTGCCGATATTTCTGCGGCATCGATATTGGCCAAGAATGCACGTGATCGCGAGATGGTTTTGATGGACATGCGTTATCCTGAATATGGGTTTTCCATGCACAAGGGTTACGGCACGCGGCTGCATATGCAGGCGTTGGCGGAGCATGGTCCATGTCCAATTCATCGAATGAGTTTTGCGCCGGTGCGGGCGGCGGCACAAATCAAGCCATGACAATTGATCAAGATATGAAAAATGAAAGTCGCCACTCGGCGGGCATTTTGAGTCATAAATGGCGGAAGACCCGCTTGGATAGGCGCGTTTCATTTATAAGATGAAGACCATTCGTTCTCGTGATAACGCATATGTTCGTCACCTGATTGGTTTGGCGCACTCGTCGCGCGAGCGTAAAAAGAGCGGTCATACGGTGCTCGATGGCGCGCATCTGGTGGACGCGTTTTTGTCATCTGGGCGGTTGCCGTTGTCCGTGGCGATCCGTGAGTCGGCGGCAGCGAGCGCGGATGCCTTGGCGGTGATGCAACGGGTCGCCAAGTCGCAATCGGCGGATATTGAGATCAATATCCTGGCGGACGCGTTGATGACCGAGGCGTCGGGTCTCGATTCGCCTGCGGCAATCATGGCAATTGTTGAAACGCCTGTTTCGCAGTTGATTCCCGCCAATGCGGATGCAGTGGTGGTGCTGGACAACGTGCAGGACCCGGGCAACGTCGGCTCGATATTGCGCACAGCGGCGGCATTCGGTGTCAAACACGCATTGCTCGGACACGGGACGGCATTTGCCTGGTCGCCCAAGGTGTTGAGGGCGGGGCAGGGTGCGCATTTCGTCGTGAATATTGTCGAGGGCGGTGACGTGTCCGCATTTATCTCGGCGTTTGGCGGGATGTCGCTGGCGCTCGTGCCCAAACAAGACGATGTTCAATCAATTGCCGGTTTAGACCTGTCAAAGCCGGCGGCATTTTTGATTGGCAGTGAGGGTGCCGGTCTGGACGCCGCGATTATTGCGGCGGCAACGCATCGTGTCACCATACCGATGTCCGCCAATATGGAATCTTTGAACGCGGCTGTTTGTGCCGCCATTGCAATGTATGAAATGAAACGGCAGCGGCGTTAATTGCGCGTTGAAATTTTTGCCCGGGGACAGGACACCAACGATGTCAAACGAAACAGAAACAATTCGATCAACGCTGCCGATCGCGCGCCAGTACCGTTACTACGATTTGGTCATGGTTGGTTTTGTCACGGTGTTTCTTTGTTCGAATTTGATCGGCCCCGCAAAGGCGGCGCAGGTCGATCTGCCATTCATCGGCGCCTTCACGTTTGGCGCGGGCGTGCTGTTCTTCCCGCTTTCCTATGTATTCGGCGATATCCTGACCGAGGTGTATGGCTACGCACGTGCCCGCAAGGTCATTTGGGCGGGCTTTGTCGCGATGGCGTTCGCCGCATTGATGGCAACGGTTGTGGTGGCGCTACCACCTGCGCCGGGCTGGCCTGATCAGGCGGCTTACCAAACGATTTACGGCCAGACCCTGCGTATTGTGCTGGCTTCCATGGTCGCGTATTTCTGCGGTGAATTTGTCAATTCGTTTGTCCTCGCTAAAATGAAGCTGGCGGATAACGGCAAACGCATGGGCTGGCGGTTCGTGGCGTCCACGGTTGTCGGCGAAGGTGTCGACTCGTTGCTGTTTTATCCGCTCGCCTTTTACGGCCTGTGGGGCAATGATTTGCTGCTTAAAGTCATGGCGGCGCAGTGGGGGTTGAAGGTGCTGGTCGAAATATTGTTTTTGCCACTGACCATCCGTATGGTGCGCGCCCTCAAGAAGGCCGAATCGGAAGACTATTACGACCGGGACACCAACTTCACGCCGTTTTCGCTGAAGACATGATGATCATGATTGACCTTGTCGGTACGGTGGCCGCCTGTCTCACAACGATTGCCTTTGTTCCCCAGGTAATCAAGATCTGGCGGGCCAAAAGCGCCCGCGACATTTCGCTGCCGATGTACGTCTGTTTCACTGCCGGCGTCGTTTGCTGGCTGGCCTATGGTGTATTGATTGTCTCGACGCCGATCATCGCCGCCAATCTCGTCACATTGATTTTGGCAGGTGCGGTAATTGTGATGAAGGTGCGTTGGGGCTAGTCCGGCGGTTTGTCCACGTCTCGGGCACCAAAAGAAAAACGGCCCCCAATTTCTCGGGAGCCGTTTGTAGTTGGTAGGGCGTGGCAGATTCGAACTGCCGACCAACGGATTAAAAGTCCGCTGCTCTACCGGCTGAGCTAACGCCCCATCACTTCCATGGCAGTATTTGTTTTATTACCTTGGAAAGCCGGTGATTATAGCGGAAAAAGACGCGCGGGCAAAGTCCGCCTACGTTGAAAATGCCAATTTCAGCATCTCGAATGTTGCGCGAAGTGTTTGGGCTTCGCCGCCTTCCGGCCGGCCGGGCCGTGATTTCGGATTCCAGGCAAAACAATCAATATGTATCCAAGCCTGACCGGGCGGGATGAATCGTTCCAGAAAAAGTGCCGCGGTAACCGCGCCAGCCTGCGGACCACCCGTATTGACAATGTCACCAATATTACTCTTGATCATGTCGTGATAAGGCTGCCAAAGCGGCATCCGCCATAGCGGATCCTGGGTCGAGGCAGAGGCAGTGTTCAAGCGGCCAAACCATTCATCCGAATTTGAAAACGTTGCAGGTAATTCCGGCCCCAACGCAACCCGCGCCGCGCCGGTCAGTGTTGCGAAGTCAATAATGAGCGCCGGCTTGGTTTCCGCCGCATAGGCCAACGCATCCGACAGGACGACGCGCCCTTCGGCATCGGTATTGCCGATTTCAATCATCAATCCCGCGCGTGTCGAGACAATTTCGCCGGGTCGATAGGCATTGCCGGAAATGGCGTTTTCGACCGCCGGTACCAGCATCTGCAGGAACACCGGTAGTTTGGCCTGCATGATAAGTCGCGCCAGCGCCAGCGCGTGTGCGCTGCCACCCATGTCTTTTTTCATCTGGCGCATGCCATCGGCGCCCTTGATGTTGAGTCCGCCGGTGTCGAAACAGACGCCCTTGCCAACCACGGCAATTTTGGGATGGGCGGGGTTTCCCCAGGTGATCTCGATCAAGCGCGGCGGCCGATGGCTGGCGCGACCGACGGCGTGGATCGCCGGGAATTTTTCGTGGAGCAAATCATCGCCGACAATTTCCCGGAACACGCCGCCAAACTCTTTCGCCAGTCCAATGGCAACCTCGGCAAGATGTGCCGGCCCCATGTCTTCGGTAGGGGTGTTGACCAAATCTCGCGTCAGGCAGATGGCGTCCGCCATTTGCTGCGCGCGCACAGATTCATCGGACGCGGCAAGCGACAATACTGCCGCGGGTTTCTGGGTTTTTTTATAACGAGAAAACTGGTAAGCCCCCAACTGCCACGACAATGCCGCCGCATAGTCGGTCAACGTATTCTCACCGGCCAGCGCATAGGTGCCGGGTGGTAATACAAACGGCAAATGTGAAAGGGCAAAAATATCGTCATTGGCGCGTATGCCGACAATCACGCTTTCAATTGATCCGTCGGTACCGGGCACAATCACATGGCTGTGCGGCTTTCCGAAAAATCCTGAAACGACAAGCCAGTTCCGGGTTTTTGTATCCAGTTTTTCAACAAAGCTGGCGTACTGCTCCTGTGTTACCGTGATCAGTGGCGTGGCATTTTTGTGCGACTCATGGGTGATGCTCATCATCATTCCTAATAAAAAATACCGACGAGTGCGCCGCACGACAGCGTGGATAACGTGCCGGAAATGAGGCACTTGTAGCCCATGTTGATGATTTCACTTCTGCGCTCGGGACACATGGTGCCCATGCCGCCGATGATGATGCCGAGAGACGCAAAGTTGGCAAATCCGCACATCGAGTAGATCATCATGACGCGACTGCGCTCGGACAATGTGCCCGGTGCCAAATTGGAAAGATCGATATACGCGATGAATTCATTCAGCACGGTCTTGGTGCCCATCAGCGCGCCCGCGGTTTGTGCTTCGACCCACGGGATGCCGGTCAACCACACAACAGGTGCCATCACCCAGCCAAAAATGCCCTGCAGGGTGATTGCCCTGCCGTCGACTTGTGGCAAAAAACTAAATACAGAATTGAGTAACGCAATCAGCGCGGTCAGCACCAACAACATCGCAACGATATTGATGTAAATCGACACGCCTTCGACGGTGCCCTGCGTGACTGCATCCATGGTACTTGAAACCGGATGTTCGCTGCTGATCATGCCATCGGTCACCGGCCCCTCATGCGGCACCATCAACGCTGAAAACGCAATTGCCGCCGGCGCGCTGATAAACGAAACGATCAGGATATGGCCAATGGCATCAGGCACAACCGGCCCCAGGATGACGCCATATAAAACCATCACCGTGCCGGCAATGCCAGCCATGCCACAGGTCATGGTAATAAAAAGTTCGCCCCGTGTGAGTTTGGCGATGTAGGGTTTGATGACCAGCGGTGCTTCAACCGTTCCCAGAAAAATATTGGCTGCTGATGAAACACCCACCGCACCGCCAACGCCGAGCGTTTTTTTCAACACCCATGAAAAGCCATTGACCACCAGCGGCAGGATCTTCCAGTAAAAAAGCACCGACGAGAGTGCCGACACAACAATCACCAACGGCAGCGCCTGGGTCGCCAAAATAAATGGCGCACGCTCACCGTCTTTGAGGGCAAATGGTGCGTCCGCACCGCCAATAAAGCCAAACACAAACTTGGTTCCCTCGCGGGTGGCGTTGGCCACGCTGTTCAAGGCGTTGTTCAGCAGGTCGGCGACTTCCCGGAAATAGGGAAACTTGAACATCAACACAAACATGATGATTTGCAGGATGATCGCACCGCCGACGGTTCGCCACTGAATGGAACCACGTTTTTCGGACAACACCCAGGCAAACGCATACAACACAAAAAAGCCCAGCAGGCTTTGCAAAATTAGCATCATGGTCGGTTGGTCTCGTTGATATTTGGTCGCCGGCGCGGTTCGGTTTGGCAACCGAAATGATACTCGGTGCGCAGTACTTTCACCCGCTGGCGTAAAATCATGTCCACCGTCGCCAAACCCTTTGTGAAAGTTGT
>JANOEV010000224.1:0-3617 GCA_031413695.1 Burkholderiales bacterium | reverse complement strand
ACGGTACCGGCATGATCGGTGAAAACAACCGGTAAACAGTCGGCGACCATGGCCGTACACACGGTATGAGGTTGCCAAGAGACTGCCGCATCAGCCTCAATTGCCGTATTGATGGGAATTTGGTCGAGTCGTGCAACGGCGGTGCCGTGAACCTGACTCATCCACCGCGGTGCATGCCCGAGCAATGTTTCAACCCTTCGCCGGTTCTCGGCGACGGCCGCCGGATCATCGCCGACACTGCGCCCCAGATTCAAACTGGCGAGGTCGCCGCGGCTGACGCCACCGGCGCGGGTGGTGAACAGCGCCCGTACATTTGACGGTGCCGCCCATTCGGCAACAATGCAATCGTCGAGCCGCAGCATTAAACGTCCGCCACAGCTTGAATCAGGGTCTCCATATCCTCAGGAATGGGTGTTTCAAACGCGACTAGTTTTTTTGTTTTGGGATGCTCGAACGCAAGTGCTTTTGCATGCAGTGCCTGGCGACCAAAGATGGTCACGGCTTCATGCAGCGTTGGCGCCAGCCCCTTGAGACCCTTGCCGTAAACCGCGTCGCCCTCCAGCGGGAAGCCGATGGACGCCATGTGCACACGTATCTGGTGGGTGCGGCCGGTTTCGAGCTGACATTCGACCAGCGAATGGTATTGATACGATTCTTCAACCCGGTAATGCGTAATAGCCGGTTTGCCGCTGCCAAAACTGTTGACCACCGACATTTTGACGCGCTCCCGCGGATGGCGTCCAATGGGCGCGTCGACGGTTCCATCGGCGAGAACGTGACCACGAACCAGCGCCGCATACTTGCGCGAGACGGTGTGTGCTTGCAATTGGCGCACGAGCGCCAATTGCGCCGCTTCATTACGCGCAATCACCATCAGGCCGCTGGTGTCTTTGTCCAGACGGTGCACGATACCGGCGCGCGGGACACTGGCGGTTTCTGGATACCGAAACAAAATGCCGTTTAAGACGGTCCCGGACCAATTGCCGGCGGCGGGATGCACTACCAGATTTGGCGGCTTGTTGATGACAATGACGTCGTCGTCCTCAAAAACCACGTCAAGGGCCAGATCTTCGCCGGCGAAGGCATTGTCCTCGTCGCGCGGCTTCAGCGTCGCGGTAATGGTCTCGCTGCCAATCAGCTTCGACTTCGGCGTGGCGGTCACACCGTTCACCAAAATATCACCTGATTTGATCAGCACCGCCAGTCGGCTGCGCGAAAAATCCGGAAACAAAACCGCCAATGCGGCGTCCAACCGGCTTCCCGAGAGCGACAGCGGCACCTTGACAACAATCGGTGTGACGGCGGCGCCGGCGTTTGTCGGTGGCGCTAGGCTATAATCGTCGTCTTCAAAATCGTTTGATTGCATGGTTGAAAGTATGACACGTCCCCCTATGATTTCCCTGTTTCGCTCTGCGCTGGCCATCACATTGCTGCCGGTTATTTTGTTTGGTTGCAGCGTGTTTGGCGACAAACTCGGCAACCAAAAAAACTGGACGGTGGAACAGTTCTACGAAAACGCGAAGGCTGAACTCGACTCGGGCAACAATCAGGGCGCAATCAGACTGTATGAACAACTCGAGGCGCGTTATCCGTTCGGCCGTTACGCACAACAGGCGCAGCTTGATATTGCCTACGCAAATTACAAGGACAACGAAACCGCGCAGGCGGTGACTGCAGTCGACCGCTTCATCAAATTGCATCCAAACCACCCTAATCTTGATTACGCCTTCTACCTCAAGGGGCTGGCCTATTTCAAACCCGATTTGGGCTTTTTTGGTACGGTACTGAATCTTGATCAGGCAGAACGTGATCCGAAGGCGTTGCGTGATTCCTTTGACGTGTTCAAAGAATTGATCACCCGTTTCCCCGACAGTATTTATGCCGACGACACGCGCGGGCGCATGGTGTTTTTGGTCAACACGCTGGCCAAACACGATCTGTCCGTTGCCCGCTATTATTTCAATCGTGGCGGCTATCTGGCTGCCGTGAACCGTGCCCAAACTGTTATTACCCGTTTCCCGCAGGCACCGGTTGCCGAAGAAGCGTTGGTCATTTCGATTGAGTCATACGACAAGATGGGGCTCAAGAAACTCGCCGATGCGTCACGCCGGGTGCTGGAAAAGAATTTTCCGCAGAACAGTCTGATTGCAAAATCGTCCGGCGGCAATGCCAGACCCTGGTGGAAACTCTGGTAACAATTTATGCAATCGCAGCTGATCGCGAATGAACAACAACGCCCTCACTTGAGGGCGTTGTTTTTTCCGCACTGCCTCTGGCGGCGCAGCAATCAGCGCGCGGCAACAAACAGAAATGTCGTTTTGGTAAATTAACCAAACATTTGGTATTATTACCAAATGCCGCTCAAGTCTGCCAAATCAGGAAAACCGTCGATTTCATCCGTCGAATCCAGTACGTCACAAGCGCATAAACGCGCAAAAAATACGACGATCCCAGACGCAAAATCCGGCTTTCAGGCTGCGGTGGCGGCGCTGCCACGACCGGTTTCTGCGCGCGATCGAATCCTGCGCGCGGCGGTGGAAATTCTCAACGACGACGGCTTTGGTGCACTCACCCAAACCCGCGTGGCCGAACGGGCCGGCGTCCGGCAAAGCCATATCACCTATTACTTTCCGGTGCGCAATGACTTGTTGCGCGAAACCGCCGCCTACGGGTGCAACGCCATGTTGGAAGTCTTGTCGGGCAGTATTGATGCGGGCACCCTGACGCTCGATACGGCGCGTGATTTTTTTGTCCCCGACATCACCGACCGCCGTTTTGCACGGCTGATGTGTGCGTTGATCGTGGCGTCAGACGAAGATGATCGGATCAAACCCTGGTTGGCCAGTTTTGAAGAAGCCAATCGCGAACGACTGCTTGAGATGTTCCAGAAATTGGGGCTGCGAATCACGCTTGCGGACATCGAGTTATTCCACGCCGCCTATGTCGGCGCAGTCATCCTCGACCTGGGCGATTCAACCAGCGCCTCGCTGGCGCGTTCAACCCGCATTTTGCAAAACGCGTTTGATCAGGTGTTGGCAAACGGCCTTGTTAATACCAAGCCCGGCAAGACCAACCGCCCAAAGGCAATCCCTGTTAAGAAGGTACGAACATGAAACGATTTTCACTTCCGCCCGCCCGCTCAAGCCGTGTTTCCATGCGCATGGTGGCGACGATTGCCGTGTTGGTTGCCACCATGCTGGCGGGCTGTGCAGTCGGCCCCGACTATGTCAGGTCACCCGCAACCGCGCATGCCGCCTGGATTGCACCGCTACCGCACGACGGCAAATCGACGTCATTGGTCAACTGGTGGGCGCAGTGGGATGACCCGGTGTTGTTGGAGTTGATCGATAACGCGCAACGAGAGAACACCACGGTTGCCCAGGCAGCGGCGCGGATTGCCCAATCACGCGCCAGTTACCGCAGCATCACATCGGCCCTGTTGCCATCGTTTAACGCCAATGCCAACGACACCCGCAGCAAAGGTGGGCAGAGCCTGCAAGCCGGCCAGTTCAGCGGCGGCGGCAATGTACAGGCCGATAGTAATACCGTCCAGCGCACGCGCAATTTGAGTCTTGATGCGGCGTGGGAACTCGATGTTGTCGGCGGCGCGAGGCGCG
>JANOEV010000223.1:0-3036 GCA_031413695.1 Burkholderiales bacterium | reverse complement strand
ACGACACACAATCACATAATCACGACACACAATCACATAATCACGAGACACAATTACATAATCACGACACACAATCACCCAAGGCGGCTAACGTTGACCATTTGAGACAGGGCGCGGTGCCACGTACCGGTGTGCGGGCGCGCATTTGTGGTGCCTGCCTGATAAATATTGTCCACCTTTCCCGGAAACTTTGCAGGAAAAATTAACAATCGCAGCAAATACATGCGGTGCAGCCTGTTCACCAAAAAAAACGCCGGATGGCAAGGCCATCCGGCGTTTTGGATTCCCACCGCAAATATATCTGCGGGCGAAAACGTTTTGCAGTCGTTATTTCTTTGCGGCTTCCACCGGCTTTGCATCTACAGCTGGTGCCGCGACCGGCGCGGCAACCGGAACAACCGGCGCGGCGGCGGGCGCCGCCTTTTGCTCCATCTTTACCGGTGCCATCGGTGTGGTGGTCGCGACCACGGTTGCCGTGCCAAACATTGGCACGATCATCAGCGCCACAATGTTGATAATCTTGATCAACGGATTCACTGCAGGACCGGCAGTGTCTTTATACGGGTCGCCAACGGTATCGCCGGTGACGGCGGCTTTGTGCGCGTCGGATCCTTTGCCGCCGTGATGACCTTCTTCAATATATTTTTTGGCGTTATCCCACGCGCCGCCGCCGGTACACATTGAAATGGCAACAAACAAACCGGTGACAATGGTGCCCATCAGCATGCCGCCGAGCGCCTGGATACCGGCCTCTTTGCCCATCAGGCCACCGACAATCAGCACCACCAGAATCGGCGCAACCACCGGTAACAACGATGGAATGATCATTTCCTTGATCGCACCTTTGGTCAGCAAATCAACCGCACGTGAGTAGTCGGGTTTGCCCGAACCATCCATGATGCCCTTGATTTCACGGAACTGGCGGCGCACTTCTTCAACCACCAGGCCCGCACAGCGGCCGACGGCTTCCATCGCCATCGCACCAAACAGATAGGGAATCATGCCGCCGGCAAACAAGCCGATGATGACGGCCGGATTCGACAAATCAAACGTCAGGTTGTATCCCGACTCAGCCAGCTTGTAGGTGTAGTCGGCAAACAATACCAGTGCGGCCAAACCGGCCGAGCCGATCGCGTAACCCTTGGTAACGGCCTTGGTGGTGTTACCAACCGCGTCAAGCGGATCGGTCACTTCGCGAACCGACTTCGGCATTTCCGACATTTCCGCGATCCCGCCGGCGTTGTCGGTAATCGGACCATAGGCGTCGAGCGCAACGACGATACCGGCCATCGACAACATGGCGGTTGCGGCGATTGCGATTCCATAGATACCGCACAATGCATAAGCGGCATAAATTGCAAAACACACCGCCAGCACCGGCCATGCGGTCGAACGCATCGACACCCCAATGCCGGCAATGATGTTGGTCGCGTGACCCTTGGTCGAGGCTTCGGCTACGTATTTGACCGGACCATACTGGGTACCGGTGTAGTACTCGGTGATCCAGACCAGAAATGCCGTCAACACCAGGCCAACCACACAGCAAAGCCACAAATTCATGACGGTGTATTTCGTCTAGTTGCGGGACATGGTCGGGGCGAATCGGTCCGGAAAATCCGATCTCTCGCAAAGCTCGAATTGCAGCTGCCATGTCGGTCGGGCCGTTGTCGTGAAAGGTCTCGCTAAATGCCTCAGCGGTTCCTCGTGCATCGCGGAAGTGGACAAACTTTATGAGATGCCCAAGGCGGCGAATGGTACTCGGGATATCTATTCCCATTGTGGCAAACGATCCCTGGCAGAAACAGATGGCGTTTCGCGGACTCGGTACCAAGTTGACCAATCGCTCGAAGTTTTCAACCGAGTTCATGATCCGGGCCTTGCCGAGAAACTCAGGCAAGGGCGGATCATCGGGATGCATCGACAACGTTACACCCGAGGACTCGGCAACCGGAATAACTTCTCGCAAAAATCTTTCGAGGTTTTTCCATAAGTCCACGGCTTCGATGGTTGTTGATCCGATACCGGTTTGCGAGTTCAAAGAAACGGCACGCTTTGCATCGGCTAGATTGAAAGCAGTCACTTTTGCGCCACCACGCTCTGGCGCATCAAGTTGCGTACGAACCCAATCGGTGCCTGCCATGAAGTTGTAGCATAAGAGCGGAATGCCAACGGTTCCCATGTGCCGTATGAGTTGCTTCATTGCGGCCAGTTCCACACCGTCATGATCTGTCCCGACTTTTATTTTCTCAATCGGTAGGTAGCCCTCCACGGCGAACACTTGGAGACCGAAGTCTTCTGGGAGTCGCTTTGCTTCGACCAAATCCTTCATTGTTGGCCCTGGATAACGGATCACAACACCCTCTACGCCACATTGCGAAGCGAGGCGCATATTGGTCACAGAGAGCGGTGTAAGAACCGAAGCAAGCTTCATGCAAGGATATCTCGCACGACGTTGCCGTACACGTCGGTGAGTCGGAAATCTCGGCCGGCATGCCGAAACGTAAGTCGCTCGTGATCGAGACCGAGCAGATGCAGTATAGTGGCATGTAAATCATGCACATGAACTTTGTTCGTTGCAGCCTTGAAGCCAAACTCGTCGGTTTCGCCGTAGGTCATGCCCCCTTTTACGCCTCCGCCAGCGAGCCATATCGTGAAGCCGTGATGATTGTGATCGCGTCCGTTTCCATTCTCAGAAGTCGGGGTTCGTCCAAACTCACCACCCCATATGACCAAGGTGTCCTCAAGCAAGCCACGTTGTTTTAGATCTCTCAACAACGCTGCGATCGGCTGGTCGATTTCTTTGCAAAGCTTCTTTACCGATTCATTGTGGTTCGAGTGTGTGTCCCACGGTTGACCATCGCCGTAATACACTTGCACGAATCGGACACCGCGTTCTACAAGTCGACGTGCTAACAGGCAACCGTTCGCAAAGTTTCCTGTTCCATAGTCTTCGCGAGTCGACTTGGTTTCAAGAGCCAAATCAAACGCTTCGCTCCCCTGAAACTGCATCTTATACGCGGTTTCCATCGCCGCTAT
>JANOEV010000222.1:0-7783 GCA_031413695.1 Burkholderiales bacterium | reverse complement strand
GATTGTTGTCTAAATAGGACGGCCAGAACTTGGGTCCCGTCCCACGGCGCGCCCTGCATGGCGCACCGGTTGCGCGAGCGCGAGGCGATGCCTCGCGAAACCCTCGCTCCACCCTGCGCGGGGACTGTGATGATTGCCTCCGGGATGACCAGAACTTGGGTCCCGTCCCACGGCGCACCCTGCATGGCGCACCGGTTGCGCGAGCGTGAGGCGATGCCTCACGAAACCCTCGCTCCACCCAACGCGGGGACTGCGATGATTGCCTTCGGGATGACCAGAACTTGGGTCCCCGCCTGCGCGGGGACTGCGATGATTGCCTCCGGGATGACCAGAACTTGGGTCCCTGCCTTCGCAGGGACTGCGATGATTGCCTTTGGCAATCATCTTGCTTTTCTCGGCATGTGTTGGAAGAGGCGGTCGTATATCCAGTTGGGCAGGATACGCAATACGCGCCCGGCGATGCCCATGGTCCATGGAATGACGGTGAACGACGTTTTGGCATCGATGGCGCGGGCAAACCGGATTACCGCCTGATCGACATCAATCAGGAAGGGCATTTTGAATTTGTTCACCGCCGTCATTGGTGTGCGGATATAGCCGGGGCAGATGGTGACTACTGAAATGCCGGACGGGCGTAATTCAACGCGCAAACTTTCGCAATAGCTGATGGCGGCAGCCTTTGATGCCGAATAGGCGCCGCCGCCGGGAATGCCGCGAAAGCCGGCCACGCTGGCAATGCCGACCAGTGTGCCGCTGCCTTTGGTTTTCATGGCATCGACAAACGGGTGGAATGTGTTCACCATGCCCATGACGTTGATATCAAACATCTCCTGGAATGCAGCAAGGTCATCTTCAATTTCAGTCAGCGTGCCGCGCGAGACGCCGGCATTGGCGATGACAATATCGGGTACACCGTGTTTTTCAATAAACTGATTGGCCGCAGACTTCAATTGCCCAACGTCACGCACGTCGCAGATATAGACTTCCGGTCGGGGCGAAATGCCGGCAGCGACCTTTTCCAGCCAATCGGCGCGCCTTGCCACCAGACCGAGTTGCGCGCCTTGGCTCGCATAATGTCGCGCCAACGATTCGCCGATGCCGCTCGATGCGCCCGTGATGAATATTTTTTTCATTGAGACAGTTTATCAGCCTGCGGTTTACATCAAAGACCACAGACTGAAACAAAATCGGCACCCGCAGGTGCCGATGGTCGGGCGACTTGAACGGGCTATTTGGCCGCAGCAGGCGCCGTTGATGTCTTGGCCGGTGCCGCCTTTGCAGGCGACGCTTTCGGCGCAGCCTTTGGCGCGGCTGCTGCGGGTGACTTCATCAATGCACGTTGTTCGGCGATCAAGCGGTCGAGCGTGTCAAAAATATTCGCGCCGCCGACTTGTTGAACAATAAAACGGCCGTTGACCACGATCATCGGCGTCGCGGTGATTTTGTATTGTCCGGCCAACCCCCTGCCACGCATGATTTTTGATTGTACCGAAAAAGAACGTTCAACGGATTCGTACTGCGCCGGATTGACACCTTGCTTCTCAAGCCATTTCAGCATGGTTGGTTTATGCGCAATCATGACGCGGTCGTTGAAGATGGCTTCAAACAATTTTTTGTGCAGCCGGTCGACCTGGCCCATCGCTTCGAGTGTATAAAAAATCGGAATGTCGTCAACACCACTCGAGTTGAAACCGGCCGGAACGCGTTTGAGCCGAACATCCGGCGGCAATTTTTTGGCCCAGGTTTCGAGCGCCGGCTCGAGGTTCGCGCAATGAATACAGCCATAACCAAAAAACTCCAATACTTCGATTGTTCCGTCGTTCGATGTCGGTTGCACCGGGTCGAGCAGCACCACCTCCTTGGCCGGCCCTTGGGCGAAGACTGCCGTTGAAAAGATTGTCGAAACCGCTGCGATCGACAGCGAGAACGCCGCCATCACCGCAAAAAATCGTGGAATGCCGATCGGGGAAAGGTTACGCGTCATGAAAAATCCTGTGAAATAGTTGAGCCGGCTTGCGTGATGGCGGATTAATCGGCCTTGACGACAGCCGCGCCAATGCCGTTTTGTGACAATACAACCTTGATTCGGTTCACTTCTTCCTGGCTTTTGAACGGGCCGAGTCGCACTCTGTATAACGTGCCTTTGCCGGCGACGTTGACGGGTTTAACACTCGCTTCGAATCCGGCGAAGGCAACCTTCGCTTTCATGTTGTCGGCTTCGGCCTCATTTTGGAATGCGCCTGCCTGCAAATAGACAATTTCATTGAGTGATTTTGGCGGCTCTTTGGTTTCGGTCTTGCTGTCCTTCGTTGCGGCTGGCGGTGTATCGGCCGGCTTCTTGGCCGGATTGGCGGCTTGCTCCTTGCCGTCTTTTTCGCCCGGCAGGATTTGGTAAAACTCAAAACGCGGCTTCGCCGGGTCGGTACCTTCTGCCTTGGCCGCGCCGGCCGGCGGCTGCGCGGTTTTTATTGGTGCAAGCGTTTCCGACGGTTTGGTTTTTTCGACAAACGGATTGGACGTGCGATTGAGCCACACCGCAACACCAAGCGCCAGAAAGATGCCGAGTAGCAGGCCGATGATAATGCCCGCAAACAGCGGGTTCATGCCGCGCTTACCACCCGCTCCACCACCTGCGGCGGAACGTGAAGGCGCTTTTGGTTTCATATCGCCAGGCAACATTACATTTTCTCCGGCGCAGAAACACCAAGGACGTCGAGGCTGTTATTGAGGACCTGCCGTACCGCGACAATCAGTGCCAAACGCGCCATTTTTAGTGGTTCATCATCAATCAGAAAGCGTTCGGCATTGTAGTACGTGTGCAGCTTGGCGGCGAGCTCGCCCAGATAATTGGCGACAATATGCGGGGATAATTCACGCGTGGCCAAGGCGAGTGTCTCAGGGAAATCCGCCAGCGCGCGCAGCAACTCGGACTCGTAGGCGCTGGTGAGCCGCGACAGATCCGCGTCAGTCAGCGCGTCGACATCGCCACCCCACTGCTCGAGCACCCGGCAGATTCTGGCGTGGGCGTATTGAACGTAATAAACCGGATTGTCTTCAGAGCGGCTCTTGGCCAGATCGATATCAAAGGTCAACTGCGAATCGGATTTGCGCATGATAAAAAAGTAGCGCGTCGCGTCGCGGCCGACTTCGTCAATCAGATCACGAAGTGTGACGTAGCTGCCGGCGCGCTTCGAGATTTTGACCTCGACGCCGCTGCGCATGACCGTGATCATCTGGTGCAACACGTAATCCGGATAACCCGGTGGCACACCCATTTCCATTGCCTGCAATCCGGCCTTGACGCGCATCAGCGAGCCGTGATGGTCGGCGCCGAGTTCGGTGATGGCGCGGGTGAAGCCGCGCTGCCATTTGCTGACGTGATAAGCGATGTCCGGCACAAAATAGGTGTAAGTGCCGTCGGATTTGCGCATCACACGGTCTTTGTCGTCACCGTATTCGGTTGACTTCAGCCACAGTGCGCCGCCCTCTTCATAGGTGTGGCCTTTTGCAACCAACTGGTTTACCGTCTTTTCGACCAACCCGTCGGTATAGATCGACGACTCCAAATAATGCAAATCAAAATTGACGTCGAATGCTTTAAGATCGAGATCCTGTTCGTGACGCAACGCCGCAACGGCAAATTTGCGCACCCGCTCGTGGTCGGCGCCCAATACATCCGATGGATGCTCGTTGGCATAACGCTCGGCGATTTCGACGATGTAGTCGCCGCGGTAGCCGCCTTCGGGGAACGCGCTGGCGACGCCCGCCCGCTCCTGTAATCTGGCGGTGACCGAGGCGGCAAGATTTTCGATTTGCACACCGGCATCGTTGTAATAGAACTCACGGCTGACGTCGTATCCCTGTGAGGTCAGCAATCGCGCCAGCGTGTCGCCGATGGCCGCACCACGGCCATGACCGACGTGCAACGGCCCGGTTGGATTGGCCGAGACAAATTCAACCATCACTTTTTCGTGCTTGCCGATATCACTGGTGCCAAACGTTGCGCCGCGCTGGGCGATATCTTTGACGATGCGTGTTTCGGCTTCGCGCGACAGGCGCACATTGATGAACCCGGGGCCGGCGATCTCGGGTGTGCCGGCTAGCAACGTCGAAACCGGCAGCGCCGCCACAATCGCCTCGGCGATGTCGCGCGGCTTTTTGCCAAGCTTCTTGGCCAGATGTAATGCGCTATTTACCGCGTAGTGTCCGTGATCCGGGTTTTTAGGTTTTTCGACCGCGATGGCGAACGGTGGTGTGTCGTCTCGCAGTGCTGGGAACGCGCAAAACAGCGCGGTCTGAAACAGGTCGGCAACGGCGGATTTGTTATCGGTAAAGTGGGACATGGGCGGAATCAAAACGGAATCCGACATTATAGCGGGTGGGGGTGAATCGCCGAGTCGGTGACCAGTGAATAAAATGGATAGTCGTTTATTGGCGCGGGTTTTCAGATAAAAATGTCTGAAAATGACCGCCGATAAACGACTTTTATACTTCGATCGGGTCGACGTCAATCGCCCATTTCACGGTCCGTCTGTCGTTGGCGCGGATGGTCGTGAGCCAACTTGCCAGAAATTGCTGTAACCCGCCGCGTCGATCGGCTTGCACCATCAGTTGTTTGCGCGTGTAGCCGGCTTTGCGTTCGAGGGTGGAGGCAACCGGCTCCCAGATTTTGATGGTGTTGTCAGCGATATTGGGTGCGACGCCGGCCGCACCGGCAAGTTCCGCCGCAATGGCGCGTCCGCTTGTTTGCGCCAGTTTCAGAAAGTCATCGAGCTTTTCGACATCGCGCGCCTCGGCACGAAGCAACGCCAGATAGCTGTAAGGTGGCAAATGCATCACGCGCCGTTCGGCGAGGGCGACGTCAACAAACTGCGTGTAGTTGTGGCTGGCAACCGCCTGATAAACCGGGTGCTCGGGAAAACGCGTCTGAATCAACACCCGACCGGCGGCATCGGCACGGCCGGCGCGACCGGCGACCTGCACAATTTGTTGTGCCATCCGCTCGGCGGCCCGGAAGTCGGCGGAAAACACCGCGCCATCGGCATTGACCACGCAGACCAGCGTGAGCTTGGGGAAATCATGTCCTTTGGTGAGCATTTGTGTGCCGACCAAAATGTCGATTTCGCCATTTTCCGCTGCTGCAAAAATTTTCTCGGCGCTACCACGCAGTCGTGTCGCGTCACGGTCCACGCGGGTGATGCGTGCGTTTGGCAATGCCGCCTGCAAGGCCGCCTCAATTCGTTCGCTACCCTGGCCGGCCGGGTGCAAATCGGTTGAGCCGCAATCGCCGCAGGTGGTTGGCGCACGTGACTCCGCGCCACAGTGGTGGCATTTCATCTTGTTGGCCGCGCGATGAAAAACCATGCGTGCGCTACAGCGTTTGCATTCCGGCATCCAGGCACAGCTACCACACACCAGCGCCGGGGCAAAGCCGCGCCGGTTGATGAACACCATCGCCTGTTCGCCGCGTTTGACGGTTTCATCAATGGCGCGAAGTAGTGACCCGGTCAAACCATCCGGCGCTTTTTCGCTGTCGAGGTGAATAAATTCAACCGCCGGCAACACCGCGTTTTCAACCGCGCGGACGGTGAGCGCCAGACGTTGAAACCGTCCCCTCGAAACATTGTCGAGCGTTTCAATCGACGGTGTTGCCGAGCCGAGTACGATCGGACAGCCGATCTGATTGGCGCGAAACACCGCGACGTCACGCGCGGAATAGCGCACGCCTTCCTGTTGCTTGAACGATTGGTCGTGTTCTTCATCAACAATAATCAGGCCCAAGCGCGGCATGGGTGTGAACACGGCCAATCGTGTGCCAATGACAATGTCGGCCCTGCCGTCTTGTGCCGCACGCCAGGCATTCAGCCGGGTGAGCGCGGTCATGCCGCTGTGCGCGGGCGCAATATGATGATGTGGAAAGCGTCCGACAACGTGTTTCAAGAACGCCGGCGTCAAGTTGATTTCAGGCACCAGCACCAGCGCCTGTTGGTGACGCGCCAATGCGTCGGCAATGGCGCGCAAATAGACTTCCGTCTTGCCGCTGCCGGTGATGCCCGCCAGAACAAATCCGGTATACCGCCCGTTTGACGCGGTGATGGCATCAACGGCAGTTTGTTGTTCGACGTTGAGCAGCGGCCCGGTTGGACCCGGCAAAACGTCATGATGCCGACCGGTACCGGTCGCCGCGTCGGCCGGCGTGACAGTTTCAACATTTACCCATGCCCGGTCCAGCAAGGTTGCGAGCGTGGCACCGGCGCGTGGGTGGCATTGCCGCAATACTGTTTCGGCGACAGCCCCGTCATGCAAGATTTCCAACATGGCGCGTTGCGCCACGCTGCGGGCTGGCAACCCGGCGATCGCCGCGCGACCGGCTTCGGTGAGCATGATTTGCCGCGGGGTTGAGCGTGTGTTCTGGCGCAGGTTGGTATTGTTGTTTCCGGGGTCCGGTTGGTCCGGATTGCGCAACCGTGGCGGGATCACGTTGATGGCGATTTGCCCAAACGGCGCGTGATAGTAGTTCTCGCAAAAACCGATGAGCGACATCAACTCAGCATCGAGCGCCGGCAAATCCCGCCAGACGGTGGCAACCTGCTTCAACTTGTCTGGTGGTACGTCGGTGCAATCGGCAATGGCGACAATGATCCCGACCATTTTTTTGCTGCCAAACGGCACAATGGCGAGACGCCCGACATCCGTTGCCAGCGCGTCTGGTAGCGCGAAATCAAACCACTGTGCAAGCGGGACATCGAGCGCAACCCGTGCAATTGGTGTGTTCAACAGGCTAACCTAGGGCGAGTCGGTCGCTCCCGCCTCACAATCGAGGTTTGGCGAGAGATACGGTATTTTCCATTTTCATGAAACCCCGTTTCCGAGATGCGGCACTAGTCGTTTGGCTTCCGTTGCTTGTGCCTGGATGAGGTTTTGTTTCTCACCGGGGTCTATCGAGAGATTGAAAAGGGCAGGACTTGCGGGAGCGTTGGGATTTTTCTTTCCGCTGCCATACCATCCATCGGCGACGGCGAGATCGGGAATATACTTCCATTGAACGCTGCGGATGGCCAACTCGCCGTTGCCGCTCATGAGGACCAGGTGATCGCGTCTGCGGGCGTCCTTTTCCCCGAGCATCGCAGGCAGGAGGTTATAGCTGTCGGGTAGCGCGTCTTTGGGCAGAGCGATCCCGGCGGCGGCACAAATAGTGGCGGGCACGTCGATGGTGGAGGCCAGATCCGTCGAGATGCCGGGCTGGATGCGGGCGGGCCAGCGGAGGATGAAGGGCACGCGGTGGCCGCCTTCCCAGAGCTGGGATTTTTTGCCGCGATAGGGACCGGTGGGGCGGTGGCCCATTTCGTCGTTCACGTAGGCTCCGTTGTCGCTGCTGTAGATGATCAGCGTGTCCTTGGTGAGATCGAGGCGGTCGAGCGTCTGGAGCAGTTCGCCGATGGAAGCGTCCAGTTCCAGCAGCATGTCGGCGCGGTTTCCGAGGCCGCTGCGGCCGACGAATCGCGGATGCGGAATGGCCGGCGCGTGCACATTGTGCGGGGCGAAGAGCAGGAAAAATTTTGTGTGCTGGTTTCGCTCGATGAACTGCACGCATTCGCGGGTGTGGGTGTCGGCGATCTCGGTGTCCTTCCACCAGGCGGATTTGCCGCCTTTGGCCCAGCCGATGCGGTTGCGTCCGGCGGCCCACGCACTCATGCCCTCTCGCTTGGCCTCGGCCTCGTCGTAGCTGTAGGCGATGGGATCCTTGGGATCGAGTGCCTGCACCCGATGGTTGAAACGCTGG